>DATEWO010000021.1:0-8228 GCA_035257925.1 Propionibacteriaceae bacterium
GAAATATGACAAAGTGCAAAATCCTTCTTCTTAAGCAAAATCGTACGTTGGTGGACGTCCTTGGACACGCTGCCGATGTCTGGGGGTCAAGGGGTCGCAAGTTCAAATCTCGCCAGCCCGACTAAGTAAATTGACTAGTCAGGCGGCCTTCTCAGCTGCCAGATTTGACCTGGTTTCATGATCGGTTTGACCTCTTGACCACCATTCCCATGAGAGGGCGTCGCTGGGTCGAGTCAGCGCCTCCCGCGAAACATCTGAACTGACGTGTCGTATACGTCTCCTGTGATCGCAACACCCGCGTGACCCGCCGTCGGCAACCGTGCCGGCTGCCTGAACCTCACGCCTGATGCCCTTGCGCCCAACGTTCACAGCAGCCGGGGTTACCGGGTCAGTGGCCGATCGGTGCGCACGGCTTCCACCACCTGGTCAATCGCCGCGCTGGTCACCTGCGCGTCCTTCCGGTCTGTCTGCAGTGTTGAATGTCCTGCGTCTTCAACCACGACGTGCGTGCTGTCGGTGGACAACACGGCCAACTCGCTCTGTAGGTTGTGCCAGGTGCGCTCGAACTGGATTCGGGCCGTTCCCGAGACTCCGGCGGCGAAATCGCGGCCATGATCGCCCGCGCTTAACACCACCAGCGGCCTGTCGCCCAGACCCCCGGTGGCGCGCACTTGCGCATCCCGGTCTGGCGCGAGCATCTCCTGACCCCAGGTCACCCTGTACCGAGTCGAGCGGAAATATGCTTGCTCCTCCTTACATTGCCGCGCTGGTAACCCGCACTCGGCCATATCGCCACCAGTCAAGCGGAAGACTCCGAGCCGCGTCAGGAATGTCATGGCGCTCACCTGCCAGTTGGGCGGTTTGAGCGTCGCCACCACTTCCGGCGGGAGGCGGGTCCACATGTCCGGGTGGGACGCGTCGACCAAGACCATGGCCTCCACCTCCTTCGGGAACTGGGCAGCATACATTCGCACATACAGGCCACCGAACGACTGCCCCACCAACACGTATGGGCCATCAATCCTGGCATTGCCGAGCAGGGTGTGCAGTTCACGGGCGATCTGCTGAGGGTCGCGAGGCTCCGGGCCTGGCTCACTCCAGCCGGTACCCGCCCGGTCGTAGGCGCACACCCGCGTGGTCTTAGCGACCTCCGGCTGCACGTTGGCCCAGTCGGCCGACATGTTGCCCAATCCTGACTCCAAGATCACCGTCGGGCTGCCCTGTCCAACGCAGTCGATGTGCAAGCGGTGACCGCCAATGTCCACCATTTCGCCGGGAGGAGGATAGGCGCGTTGGTCTATTTCCGTGGCGACTGCCTGGTAGACCGCCCCGATAACGGCTAGCGCGAGGACCCCGGCGATCATCCACACGAGCCCACGTCGGATCCAAGTCCCCAGCCCTCTCCTTGGCTGTGTTCCTTCTGACTGCCGCCCCGTTTGGCGGGACCTGGTTGGCGGCAGACTTACCTGGTGTTGTGACACGAGGTCAATTCCCGATCCTGCGGACGTGGTCGCCGCGCCTGAGGTCGGCCTCCGCGGGCGTCGACTCCCTTCCGCCCCTGATGAGGACGACGTTGCGGAAGACGATCGGAAGCGTACGGACCTGCGCACCGAAGTCCGGGCTGTCCTGCACTTGGAAATGCAGGTGCGGCACCAGCGAGTCGCCCGAGTCCCCGACAGCGGCGATCTGCTGGCCGAGCCGCACGCGCTCTCCCTTGCTCACCCGAGCGCTTCCCTGCTGGAGGTGCGCGAGCACTGCGTAGCGCCCACTGCCAATATCGATGAGGATGTGGTTGCCAGTGGAGGGGTTCTGCCCGATGTTGCCGACGGGCTCGTCCGGGTGGACGTCGGTCACGCTGACGACTGCGCCATCGGCCGGGGACAGCACGGGCTCGCCGAAGCCGTACCAAGACGTTTCCCGTTTCGGATCGCCGTCGTGGCCGCGGCCTTCCTCGTCGAGCTGCACGAAGTCGACGGCGTTGCTCACGATGGGAGTCCGGTAGTGGTGGCTGATGAGCGCGCTGCGCCCGCCCGCGAGCATCGCCCACTCGCCGGCCAGCGGTGGGTCGATGGCAACCGGGTCGGCCGGCGGACTGTAGATGCGCACTAGTTGGATGGCGAGGAAGACGGTGCCGATGGCCACTAGGACGTTGGTCGCGATCTGCACTTGGCGGCGAGGGATGAGCGCAAGCGCGGCCATCACCAGCGCCGCGGCGCCGAGCGAGATCACCAGCGGTTGGTAGGGGATCCGGTCAGGCAAGGGCAACGATAGGACGAGCGCGACGCCGGCCGGGACCGTTGCGAACGTGCCCGCCAGGAGGGCGGCACCGAACAACGCCCAGAACAGCCAGTGGTTGAGGCATTGCAGCAGGTAGGGCCGCAGTTCGCGGCTGAAGGGATGGCGAAGGAGTCCATACTCGAGTCCTTTCCGGCGAGCATGCCACGCCCTCGACAGCACCGTCACGAGTGAGACGGTGAGAATCAGCAGGGCAAGGGTCTCGGGCAGGAGGGTGAGCCGGTAGGCACCGATAAGGAGGAGCAACCCCAGGAGCGCCAGCAGCAGGTTGATCTTGCCGAGCGTGACCGGGCGGCTTCTACGTCCCTTCTTGCCCTGTTCGGTTTCCGTCCTCGTCGGGTTCGTCGTCATCATCTACTCCTTCCGGGGTAGGTCTCCGTGTGTCCCGGCCAGCAACGGCGACTGCAGCCCCAGGCAACGCACGGTGGCTGTCGCTTCACCAGGCTCGATAGAGGGGACATCATCTGAGATCCTCCTTTTCGGTTATCCATTCGAACGTGGAGGAAGCTGCCGCGGGTTTGCCAAAGACCTCTTGCGCAACCTGCGCACGAGGTACAGGATCACCGCGTCGCTGACCGCCGGGCCGGCGGGCGGAAGGCAGCAAAGTTAGCCCCCGGCCCGCACTGAAGTGGTGTAACGATGATCAGCAGCTCGAACCGTCATGCCATCACGGTCACAGACGACCAGGTGGGTCGGATAGCCAGCCACCCCGGTGAAGGTAGGCCGGTTTTCTTGCCGGTCACGGCACGGGCCCGACGGTCCGTCAGAGGTAAGGACTCACGAAACGTTCCTGGCGTCACGTCGCTGTTCAGCCACTCCGCCAAGCGGACCGTTAAATGGGCGGGTCATCAGAGATGGCTATGCGAGAGCGTGGAGATGCGACGGGAGTTCAAATCCCGCCAGCCCGACAACGTGCGGCCTGGCGACCCTGGCGGGTTTGTTCTGATGCTGCTGGTTGGCCTGCTCCTACATGGCATCTGTGCCAGGTGACACCTCGACTTTCCTCATTGGAAATCACGAGCGCGCCATGCGAGTGGGGCGAACTACGGACCAATTGCGGACCACGACGGTCGAACTCAGCGCACATCAACGGTCAACCATGGACACCGGCGATTAATGGTTCGCGCTCGACGACACTGGCGGCACGATCTGGGGGTCAAGGGGTCGCGAGTTTAAATCTCGCCAGCCCGACGAGAGATTTCCCTTACAGGTAAGGGATTTCGGTCGATTCGACAGAGCGCCGGACTACGGTATTCGGGCGATTGACTGCAACGGTGACTGCAACGGGCGAGATGACTGCAACTCAGCGCGGTTTGCCCTTACGCGGCCGATTCTCTGCCCACTCGATCACGGTCGAGCGTCGCCAAAGACTCGCGCTCCCGGCTACTGCGTCCGGAGGAGGGAGGTCTCCCCGGGCGGCGCTTGCCCCATCAAGGTACGAGCCGCCCCAGGACATCATCGACGAGCAGTTGGTCGACGTTTGCGACATGGGCATTGCCCTCTTCGCAAACCGTCTGGGTACGCCAACCGGGAATTTCCCGTCAGGCACGGCTTCTGAGATCGAGCGCTTGAGTGACGCCGACAAGCCTGTGGGCGTTCTGTGGTCCCGCCGGCGTGTGGATCCCAGCGAGATCGATCTTGAGCAGGCGCAACACCTCAAGGAATACCTCGACAAGCTCAGCAAGAATGGTCTCCTGAAGACGTACAGGAAGAAATACGAGCTGGCCAGAGAGGTACAAAACTTCCTCAATCGAACGGTCGCAAGGGAGCAGGGACTCTCAGAAGCTGAACTCGCTGAAACCCTCACGGCGGATGTATGGCCCAGAGTTGAACCCGAGGACAAACTCGCAACCAACATCCCAAATTTCATCGGAACCGTCCGAACCTGGTATTTGGTGCTCACCAATCGTGGAGACGGCGAGGCACGCGATATCCGCATCAAAACCGAGCCGCTTACAGCCGGCGAACCCTGGCGGATCGGAACAGGGAACGAGGATGAGGAAGCGCCTGACGTTGAACAGCTAGGCGGAAAACATGACGTTATATGGTTGCCGATCGAGGCAAAGACGGTGACTGCCGGCGTAGTTCGGTGCGTCATTACCTGGACAGACGACCGCGGCGAACACTCCAACACAGCTACTTTGCAGCTGAAGTAACGATGAGGCGCTGAACCTGCTGCGAACGGAGCTCTGGGTCGTTAGGGGCCGCTCATGGTGAGGCCGCGATAACGCTAATCGACTGAGAAGAGGCAAGCTGTGGGTGGTGCCATCACCCGTCGACAAGTCCGTCCCACGACCACCGCGGGATGTACAGCCCGTCCGGGACGTCCTCTGCGGCCCGGTGGTATCGGGACATCATGGTCACGGTCGTCCAGGCGAAGTAGTCGTGCAGCAACTGTCGGAGCCGGTACTCGATGGCGAGGCCGACGTCGACCAGTGCTCGATCGAAGCAGGCGACCCCTCGACGGTCCATCTCCTGGTGCGGACCGTTGCCGCCATGCATCCGCACAACAGAGGTCTCGTCGCTGTGGCAGTGTGAATACGTCGTTGGGCCACCGAGCGACTCCGCCCAGCAGGCGGCGAGCCGCTGGCTGTGCTCGGGATGGAACCCGTGGCTGACCACCTCGTCAGGCATCAACCTGGCATGCCATGCGTTGGCCAGGCGCGGCAGACCGTCGGCACCACCCGCGGCCTCGTGTACCGTCCGCATGTTCCCAGGGCACGCCGCTGCGGGTGACAGGCGATCGCCGACACCGCGTCTGTGGACGGACGGCCACTCCTTGAACTCGTGTTGGGCTCTGAGCACTTCCTTCGCCTCACCCTGGACGATTCACCTGTGACGCTTGGTTTGGTGGTGTCCTCCTGACTTATGTACGGCATTCCTACCCGTGTTTCCCCAGTCTTGAGGAGTTTGTATGAGCACCATGACGACCCCGGCCGCCGCCGAGGAGAGCAAGGCCCGCGAGGCAGCCAACGCCGGCCCGGAGCCGAAGCAGCTCGACGCCCTGCACACCGCGTACGGCGACACAACCATCGCCGGCCAGGTTGTGGAGAAGATCGCCGGCATCGCAGCCCGTGAGGTTCCCGGCGTCTACGCCATGGGTTCCGCCGTCGGGCGGGCATTCTCCAGCATGAGCCAGCGCATGCCTGGCCAGCAGCAGAGCGTGTCCGGCGGGGTAAGTATCGAGAAGGGTGAGCGTCAGACTGCGATCGGTGTGTCGATCGTGGTGGAGTACGGCGTCTCCATCGTCGAGGTCGCCGACAACATCCGCGACGCGGTCATCAAGAGTGTGGAGTATGGCACCGGGCTGGATGTCGTCTCGGTCGATGTGAACGTCACCGACGTGCACCTCCCCGAGGAGTACGACACCGGTGCCGACAGCACCCCCGCCCCGTCGACGGGCTCAGCAACCCTCGCCTGAGCCGACGCGGCCGCCGGATGCCTTGGGCCCCTGGGCGCCAGGTCGGCACGGCCACCCCGACGGTGGGCCTGGCGTCTCCTGATCGCCAACATTCTTCAGCAAAGGAACACCGACTGTTATGTCCACATCCCAATTCGCCGTGATCGTTGGGATTGCGCTCGGCCTCGTGGCCGTCTTCGCTGGTTTTGTCTCGTCGCTGATCGTTCTGCTGTTTGCGGCGGCCGGGTTGGTGATCGGTCGGTTGCTTGAGGGCAAGCTCGACCTCAAGGCGCTGGTCGGCCGGTCCACCGAACGGCGCTGACCCCGTGGCATCCACCGTTGAGACCATGCCCGGCCGAGCAGCATCGCCCGGCCGGGGACGGCTGATAATGGAGCACAAAGTGATCGAGAAGATTGCCAGCCAGGCTGTCAGCGAGGTCGCTTCCGCGGGTGGCCGCACCGGCGGGTTTCTCGGCTTCGGCTCGCACACTGACCTTTCGGCCCGCCCCAAGGTCAAAGTTGAGTTGTCGGGCGGGACTGCCTCGATCGACCTCGCGATCACCGTCGCCTACCCGACCCCGATCCGCCAGGTGAGCGAACAGGTCCGGCAGCATCTGATCGACCGGGTCGGTGAGCTGACCGGGATTGAGGTGACCCGGGTCGATATCACCGTTTCCGCTTTTCACCGCGAGGCCGATCCGGGCGCGGAGGCTCTTCGGTGAGTCGCACCGACGCGCGTTCGAACAAGCTGCGCCGCCGGCCGGCCCGGACCATCCCCGCCAGCATCGTCAGCGTGGTTGTGCTGGCGGTTGGCGTTGGCCTGGTCTGGATCACGGTGTTGCGGCTGCTCAACGGCAGATGGCCGAGGTTCCTGGGTGCGGTCAACGAATGGTTGGCCACGCTGAGGTGGGGCTCCACCATTACCGTCGCGATCAGCCTCGCAGCTGTCGCGGTCGGGCTCATCTTGCTGTTCTGCGCCTGGAAGCCCGGGCAACCGAACGCCATTGTCCTGCACGTCGATCGCAGCGGTGACGTGGCGGGATCGACCGAGTTCGTGATGACCCGCCGCTCGGTCGCCCGACTGGCAGCGGGCCACGCCGACATGGTTGACGGCGTCGATTCCGTGTCGGCGACCGTCACATCGCGCAGGATCACCCTGTCGGTCAAGTCCCAGTCGGAACAGCGCAGCCAGCTCGCCGATATGGTGACCGACCGGGTGCGTGAAGCCTTCCAGGGTGTTGGACTGCAACCGATGCCAAAGATCACCACTACGGTCCACACGCAACGGCTATGACTACCCCCGAGTTGGCTTTCTGCACGGACGCAGGCACGACATGAGACGACGCTCGGGACCCCTGAACCGGGCATGGCTGGCCGTCATCGGCCTCGTCGTCCTGCTGGGGGGGATCGTGGCGGCGCTGATCGCGCTGGGGCTCCTAGCCCGCATCACCACCGCCATCGGCATCCGCGTCGGCGTGCCAGTTACCTCGAGCAAGGTTCTCGGGTCCGGCGTCGGCGCATTCTTCGACCAGCCGGTGGTCGTGGTGGCGGTCGGTCTTCTCGGGGTGATCCTGGGCGCTATCGCCGTGGCGTGGCTCATGGCCCAGATCCCACGGACCAACGCGGCCAAGCCGTTCCGGCTTCAAGACGACGCCGTTCGCGGTCTCACCATCTGCCGCGCAGAGGTGCTGACCGACGCCGTCGAAGCCGATGCCGAGCGCCTATTGGGTGTCGCCGACGCGTCTGCGATCCTGCGGGGCACCGCCCGCCAGCCCGAGCTGACCCTAAAGGTCACCGTGAACGACCGCACCGACGTCCAGCGGCTGCTGCACTCCCTGCAGGCTGAGACAGTGGCCCGCCTGGTCAGCGCCATGGAGACACCGCTGAAGCACCTGGCGGTCCAGGTTGACGTCACAACTAGCCGGCATACGGCCGACCGGATCACCGTCTAAATGACTAAGGAAGGTCAGCAGTCCGTCCGGCAGAAGCGAGAAGTCACAGCTCGACGCGACGACGCAAGGACACGAGGGCTTGTTTCAGAGAGGGGGTTCAGTCTGTGAACTGTGCGACCAGTACCGACCCCGGCCAGGAATACAACCGCGACCCCCATACGTCGGTTCTCGCGGTTCCGGCGGCGCGGGCTGACTTCGCGGTGCCGTCCTCACATGTCGCCAGGGCACCCTCACCGCCTCGGGTGTTCACTGAAGCGACCACGGTGGCCCGGGCTCAAGACGGTGACACCGACGCCTTCGAGCAGCTGGTCCGCTCCTACGAAGCAGACTTGTTCCGGCTCGGCTTCCGGATGCTGTCCGATCGAGGCGAGGCACAAGACGCTGTGCAGGACACGTTCGTTCTGGCCTGGCGGCGGCTGCCGAGCCTGCTCGATCCGGAGGCGTTCCGCGCCTGGATCTACCAACTGATGACACGCCGCTGCCTCAATATCCTCCGGGTTCGCCTCCGGCGACACACCGGCGTCACCAGCGGTCCCGACTTCGAGCTCGAGGCCCGGGCCGGCAGGCCCGTGCCGGCCCGC
>DATEWO010000022.1:0-2190 GCA_035257925.1 Propionibacteriaceae bacterium
CCAGCGGTCCAACTCCCGTCCATTCAGACCGCGAAACAGGATTGCCATAGCTAGGGCCGACATCTGCTCGTCTGCAACCTCACCAGCTGTGTATGCAGCGATCACCCAGTCGATCTGGGCGTCACTCAGCTCACCACCGTCGCGCTTGGCGCGTATGACGTCGACCGCGTGGAATGCCGGCTCTTCAGTAGAGGTGCCCCGGGCATTCATGCACCGAAGTATGCCCCAGGAACCTCGCTAGGCTGGGCCGGTGCGCATCGCCCGTTTTGCAGCCGGTGGAGACCCGAAGTACGGCGTGGTGGAACTCGCCGAGGACGGTGGACACCACCCCGATACGGTCTCGGTGTTGACCGGCGATCCGATCGCAATGTCGGTCCAGCTGACGGGGGAGCGTAAGGAACTCAACAGTGTTCGGCTGCTCGCTCCGGTCATCCCGCGAAGCAAGATTGTCGCCGTCGGCCGCAATTATGCTGCGCACGCAGCCGAGATGGGCGACGAAGTGCCGAAGACTCCGCTCACCTTCTTCAAGCCGAACACGTCGGTCATCGGGCCGGGAGAACCGATCATCTACCCCCGCGCGAGTCGCGAAGTGAGCTTCGAGGGCGAGCTGGCACTGGTGATCGGCCGGATCTGCAAGGAAGTGCCGGTTTCGCGCGTGCCTGAAGTGATCTTCGGCTATACAGTCGCCAATGACGTCACTGCGCGCGACCTACAAAAGAGCGATGGTCAATGGGCCCGGGCTAAGGGCTACGACACGTTCTGCCCGCTCGGGCCGTGGATTACGACGCATCAGAGTCTCGAGGAGGCTGCCGCCCTCGCCATTCGCACCACCTTGGATGGCGAGCTGCGCCAGGACGGCAATACCAAAGACATGATCTTGACGATCCCCGAGCTAGTGGTCTACATCTCCTCATACACCACCCTGCTGCCAGGCGACGTGATCTTGACCGGTACGCCGTCGGGCGTAGGGCCTATGCTGCCGGGGCAGGAGGTCAGCGTCGAGATCGAGGGCATCGGCACTCTCACCAACCCGGTCGCTGGCACACTGCCGGATGAAGCGTCGGAAGAGGCGGAGCAGTGACCGAGGGCGACAGCAGAGCCCGAGATGATTTCTCGGTGCTCGGGGAACTGGCGCCCCACCAGGTGCGCGTCCGATTTCCGCCGTCTCCGACGGGCAACCTGCATGTCGGCAACGTGCGCAGCGCGCTGTTCAACTGGGTGTTCGCCAGGCACTACGGTGGGACCTTCGTACTCCGGGTGGAGGATACCGACGCCGGGCGGAACCTCGAGGAGTCATACCAGGTCCTCTACGACTCGCTTACCTGGCTAGGTCTGACCTGGGACGAAGGGCCACTGGTCGGTGGCCCCCACGGTCCCTACATCCAGACCGAGCGCGGCGACATCTATCGCGACGTTGTCGACAAACTGCGTGCGGCCAAGTTGGCGTACCGCTGCTATTGCACGCGGGAGGAGATCGAAGCTCGAGAAGCGGCCCGAGCAGCCGGCGCGCCGTCTGGTTACGACGGTTTCTGCCGCAACCTCAGCGAGCAGCGGATCGCTGAGCTGGAAGCGGGGTCAACGCCATCTGTGGTCCGAATGCGGGTGCCCGATGCAGACATCGCCTTCGACGACCTGGTGCGCGGTCCGGTGCGTTTTGCGGCCGCGCACGTGCCTGACTATGTCATCGTGCGCGCCAATGGCGAACCGCTCTACACCCTGGTCAACCCAGTGGACGACTCACTGATGGAGATCACTCATGTGCTCCGCGGCGAGGACCTGCTGCCGTCAACGCCGCGCCAGATCGTGCTGTACGAGGCGCTCAAGCAGATTGGAGTCGGCAGCGGACGTACCCCGGCTTTCGGTCACTTGCCGACCGTGCTCGGCGAGGGCAACCGGCGGCTGTCCAAGCGTGACAAGGGATCCGGCCTCGCCGAATACCAGCAGAAGGGCTATCTACCGGAAGCGCTGCTGAACTATCTGGCTCTGCTGGGTTGGGGCATTGCTGAGGACCGGGACGTCTTCACCATCGCTGAGATGGTGGAGGCCTTCGACATCCGACGGGTCAACGCGAGTCCTGCTCGTTTCGATGCCAAGAAGTGTGAAGCCATCAACGCTGCGCACATCCGGCTGCTTTCCCCAGCTGAGCTGACCGAGAATCTGGTGCCGTTCCTGGCTGCGGCCAGCTTGATC
>DATEWO010000023.1:0-7052 GCA_035257925.1 Propionibacteriaceae bacterium
AGGGCACCGTACCCAGACTGAGGCCCGATGGACGGTGGCAAATCGACCTCCGCTACCAAGACTCGAGCGGCGCACTCAAGCGCACTGCGGTCTATGGCAGGACCCAAGCCGAGGCGCGAGCCAAGGCGAAGGAGCTACGCAAGCGCCTTGAGCTTGGCCAGCCAGTCAGGGATACCGCAGACACCCTCGGCCGTTTCGCCGGCGAGTGGATCGCTACGGCGCTGGTGGCCTCGGAACGCAAGGCCAGCACCAAAGCCATGTATGCCAGCGTCGCCCGTAGCCAGATTGTGAGCTCGGCCCTCGGTGGCCTGCCATTAGGCAAGATCACCCCGCGCGCCGTTGAGGGCTGGCTGGTCGAGCTCCGCGGCAAAGGCCTGGCCGAGTCCACCGTCCGCATCAGCTACGCAATCTTGCTGGCCATCCTCTCCACGGCGGTCCGCGATGGCGCGGTAGGCCGCAATCCCGCCGCGGCTGTGAAGCGGCCCAGGGTCACCCGGAGGGAGGCCGACTATCTGAGCTCCGGGCAGGTGCGCGCGGTGCTCTCAGCGGCTCAGAGCACCCGTTACGCGCCGCTTTTCGAGCTACTGGTCAACACCGGTCTGAGGCGTGGTGAGGCGTTGGCTCTGCAATGGTCAGACGTCGACCTCGAGGCCGGCACTCTGCGGGTGCGTGGCACGTTGGCCAGAGTCAACGGCAGGCTCGAGGTGACCGAGCCGAAGACGGCAAAGTCAAAGCGCACCGTGCCCTTGTCAGAGCCGGCCGTGCAGGTCTTGCGTGCCATCCGGCTCGAGCAGGCTCAGGAGCGACTCAGAGCCGGCTCTTGGTGGCACCAGGCGGGTTATGTGTTCACAACCTCCTCTGGTGAGCCGTACGAGCCACGTAACGCGCTGCGGGCTTTCAAGGCGGCCGCCAAGCGTGCCGGCCTACCGACCTCGGTCGGGCTTCACACGCTGCGCCACACCGCGGCCTCGGTGATGCTCGAGAACGGCGTACCGCTCAAGATCGTTTCGGAGATTCTCGGCCACGCTTCGGTGGCCATCACCGGAGACATCTATGGCCAGGTACGCCCCGCATGCATCAGGCAGCGGCAAACTCGCGGCCGCACTGAGCGACTAGAGGAGCGCGGCCAGTGGCGGTCAGACACCAGCCTCGAGGGCTTTCAAGATCACGGCGCGGTGGTCTACTTGTGGGCCTGGCTAGCGGTGATGATGGTGGGAGCAAGCAGACTCGAACTGCTGACCCCTTGCTTGTAAGGCAAGTGCTCTAACCAACTGAGCTATGCTCCCGGGTCGCCGCGACAGTCTATTTCCTCTGCCCCATGATGCGGGCGCGATCGCGATGCAGGTGCTCTTGCCAAACCGGCAACGCGGCGGGTCGCTGCCGGGGTGCATACGGCCGAGAAGACTAGGGTGTCGGTGCTGGCTCGACCAATTTTCCTGACCGGCCAGTGGAGTAGGGATGCTGAACAAGAACCTAGCCATGGCCCTTGGGGCTTTGACGGGGCTGGTCGGTCTGGTCGGCATGATTCGACTCGCATCTGGTGCTTTCACTCAAGGAATGTCGGCCTTTGCCTGGGTTGTCATCCTCGTCGCGATGCTGCCTTGGATCGGCTACGCCGCTTGGCGTGCCCGCCATGGGCAGCTCACCAAGCGCGGCGCGCTCGCGGTGCTGCTGCTGGACCTTGTGGGCTGTGTGCTGGTGTGGCTCTTCGTGCTGGGCCCCGTGGTGGCGTTGGCCTGCTCGCTTGCTGCATTCATCGTGATCTGGGTCAGCGATTGGCCAGCTCGCCGCCCCATCAGCGAGGAGCGGTTCGTTCGCATTGAGGAGCTGCGCGCCGAAGACTCCGACCAAAGCCCCGACGCGGCATAACCAGGCTTCAAATGCCGACCCGGCCTTCACGCGTACGGGGTCAACCGTGAGGGCGCTGTGACCTCAGGTCACCGACCAGCAGCCGCATCGCTGCTCGGTCTGGGCTTCGCTGGTCGTTGACCAATACCACCGCGGCCGCACCATGATCGGGCAGAAAGCCTGCGAAGCTGCGAAAACCGCCCGTGCCGCCGTTGTGCCAGAACATTGGGCCCGCGCGGCTTGAGCTGCGCATCCAACCCAGGCCGATAGTCGTCCGAGCTGTCGGCTTGAGGAGTACGTGAGTCAGCCGGATCGCCTCGGCAAGCGGGGTCGGGTCGGGTTCCAGCTGTGCGCGCAGATAGCTCAAGAGGTCTTGGGCCGTGGACCGTAGGGCCCCCGCCCCGGCCAGCCCGTCAAGGTGCCAGTTCGGCGCCGCTCGGCGGCGCAACGCGTGCCCTACTGCCTCGGTGTCGCCCTCTGAGGTGGTGGCAGTGAGACTGAGCGGCCGGAGCACCACTTCCTCGACCATCTCCTGGTAGGTCGCCTTGCCGTACACGTTGGTCAGCGCCAGACCGAGCACGCCCGCGCCGAAGTTCGAGTAGCGAATGCGTGGTTGACCAGGGGTCCTGCGCAGCCTTGTCCGGCTCAGCTGCTCGAGCAGGACTGGCGCGCTGATCGGCGCGTACGGATCCTCTCCCCGCGCACCGGCGGCCCAGACCGTCCGCAGTCCCAGACGTTGCGGCGAGCGCGGCAGACCTGAAGTGTGCCGCGCCAGGTGCTCCACGGTGATCTCGACGCCGTTCCGGGACGGGACACTTGTACCAGCTGGCAGCAGGTCGCGAACTGGTGTGTCGAGCGACAGCCGTCCGGCGACCACGGCCTGTGCAAGTGCCAGCGCAGTGAACGTCTTGGTGATGGAGCCGATCTCGAACGTGGTGTCGGCGTCCGGAGCCGGGCCGCCACCTGCCGCGCGCAACCTGCCGGTGCCCGCGATAAGAGGCTCACGGCCCGCCACGTCGAGGATGCCCGCCACAGCCCCGACATGGCGGCGGCCGAGGGTGGCGATGGTGCGCTGGAGGAGCTGACTTTGCGCTGGCTGCGGACTGGCTGTCACGACCGCCCGTACTTTGTGTGCACGGCCTGTTTCGAGACGCCGAGCACTGCTGCAATCTCGGCCCAGGACCAACCAGCCATCCGTGCCCGGCGAACCACCGCGGCCTCCCGTCGGCCCGCGGCGCGCCGCAGTTCGGCCGCCGCGCTGAGTGCTGCCCGAGGATCCTCATCGCCGGTTGCCAGCGCGAGTTTGGCCACCTGCTCCACCTCCACGTCAACCCCTCCATGTCCGTCAATCCTGATTGACGACATTAACTCAACAGGGCGTCCAAGTAGAGTGGATCATTGTGGCCGGACCCGACTTCGCCGTCGCACTCGCTGACCTTGATAAGGCTCTGAGCTCGATTGAGGCTGTCATCGACCCCGACCGCAAGCGCGCTGAGATCGCTGAGCTGCAGCAGCAAGTGGCAGCTCCCGATCTGTGGGACAAACCGGACCATGCACAGCGGGTGACGTCGCGGCTGTCGGCTTTGCAGACCGAGGTCGACAGAGTGGTCGGGCTGCGATCTCAGTTGGACGATTTAGGCGCTCTGGTCGAGCTCGGCCAGGAAGAGGGAGATCAGCCTAGTCTCACGGAGGCGGCGGATGCGCTTAGCTCACTGCAGAAGGCGGTGGAGGCACTCGAGGTGCGGACCCTGCTATCCGGGGAGTACGACGAGCGGGATGCGCTGGTCACCATCCGCTCCGAGGCCGGTGGCGTCGACGCTGCAGACTTCGCCGCCATGCTGCTGCGGATGTACCTGCGCTGGGCGGAACGCCATCGCTACCCGACTGAGGTGTACGACACCTCCTACGCCGAGGAGGCGGGCATCAAGTCCGCCACATTCCAGGTGAAAGCTCCCTTCGCATACGGAACTCTCTCGGCAGAGCAGGGCACCCATCGGCTGGTCCGGATCTCACCTTTCGACAACCAGGCGCGCCGCCAGACCTCGTTCGCTGGTGTGGAGGTGCTGCCCGTGACCGAGGCAACAGATCACATCGACATCCCTGAAAGCGATCTGCGCATAGATGTGTTCCGCTCTTCAGGGCCGGGCGGGCAGAGTGTCAATACCACCGACTCTGCGGTACGCGTCACCCACCTACCGACGGGCATTGTGGTTTCCTGCCAAAACGAGAAGTCCCAGCTGCAAAACAAGGCCGCCGCGCTTCGGGTGTTGCAGGCGCGACTGCTGGAACGGGCAAGGCAAGACCGCGAGGCACAGCTCAATGCACTCAAAGGCGACGGCGGCAACAGCTGGGGTTCTCAGATGCGGTCCTACGTGCTGCACCCGTACCAGATGGTCAAGGACCTGCGCACCGAATATGAGGTCTCCTCACCTGACGCCGTATTCGACGGCGATATCGACGGCTTCATTGAGTCCGGCATCCGCTGGCGCAGGACCCGGGAGACGCCAGCAACCTAGGCACCTGCGTACCAACTGCTCCGCTCTGCTCAGCGCATCCACATGACGGGCTCGCGATGATGAGCGTGTTCCGTTACCAAAGCTTGACTTAGACTCATCCTTGGCCGTCTGGCGCTCTAGGGCGTCGGAGCTGTCTATCTCGGGGGAAGCAATACACCGTGATTCGTTTTGAAAATGTATCGAAGATCTACGACGGCCAGCGTCGCGCAGCACTTGAAAACATCAATGTCGACATCGATAAGGGTGAGTTCGTCTTTCTGGTTGGGGCCTCCGGCTCCGGCAAGTCGACCTTCCTCAGACTGATCTTGCGGGAGCAGCGGGCAAGCAAGGGCAAGGTGTTCGTCGCCGGCCGGGAGCTCAACAAGCTGCACAGCTGGAAGATCCCGGCAATGCGTCGGCAGATCGGCACCGTCTTCCAGGATTTCAGGCTGCTGCCGAACAAGACCGTGACCGACAATGTCGCATTCGCCCTTCAAGTCATCGGTAAGCCGGCCTCAGCCATCAATCGCGTGGTCCCAGAGGTTTTGGAGCTCGTCGGTCTTGGGGGAAAGGGCGACCGACTGCCCGAGGAGCTGTCTGGGGGCGAGCAGCAACGCGTCGCCATCGCGCGCGCTTTCGTCAACCGACCCATGATCCTGATCGCTGACGAGCCGACAGGAAACCTCGACCCTGCCACCAGTGTGGGCATCATGAAGCTGCTCGATCGGATCAACCGGGCAGACACAACCGTCCTGATGGCGACACACGACTCGACCATCGTGGACCAGATGCGTAAACGGGTGATCGAACTGGATGACGGTGAAGTCGTCAGAGACCAGAGCAGAGGCGTGTACGGATACCAGTGAGTCTGCGCAATGAACAAAGTGCCTGAACGGGGTCGTACCACTACGCGCGACATAGCGATCGCCGCCAACCGAGTTATTAGGGATATCTGATGCGTTTCCGCCACACCTTGTCCGAGACCCGCGCCGGGCTTCGACAAAATCTCACGATGACCCTGGCGGTCATCATGACCATGTGGGTCTCGCTGTCGCTGTTTGGCGCCGGACTGCTGGCCAGCCAGCAGGTCAACCTGATGAAGGGCAAGTGGTACGACAAGATCGAGATTTCAATCTTCCTCTGCGCCAAAGACACCCGTGGCGACCAGTGTGACCCTGGTCAGGACGTCACCCAGGGTCAGAAGGACCAGATCCGTCGCACCCTAGAGACAAATCCTGAGGTAGCTCCGGAGGGCGTCTATTTCGAGACCAAAGAAGAGGCGTACGCGGAGTTCCAGAGAGCATACGAGGGCAGCCCGATCCAGGACTCGCTCACCGTCGACCAGATGCAGGAGTCATTCCGCGTCAAGCTGAAGAATCCTGAGGAGTACCAGGGTGTGGTGAGCTCGGTGGTCGGGCTCAAAGGCGTTCAGAAGGTGCAGGATCTGCACCAACTGCTGGATCCGTTCTTCCGAGCGCTGAACGTGCTGCAGTGGTCCACCGCGGGCGCGTCGGCGCTGCTGCTGCTCGCCTCGGCACTACAGATCGGCAATACGATCCGACTGGCCACCTTCGCCCGGCGTCGGGAGATCGGGATCATGCGCCTTGTCGGCGCGAGCAACTTCTACATCACCGTGCCGTTCCTGTTGGGAGCGGTGATCTCGGCCCTGATCGGAGTGGCTCTCGCATGCATCACCATGGCGGCAGGTGTCTACTTCTGGATCATTCGGGGAGCCCAGAACTCGATCCGATTCATAGCCTGGATCGGCTGGGAACAAACACTTCTCGCCATGCTCGGTGTGGCGGTGGTCGGCGTGGTACTCGCCGTGATCCCGACTCTGGTAACGACCAGGCGATATCTCCGCGTGTGAGTGATCTATCGCTCGCTGATTCCCTCAAGAACTGACACTGGTTCGGCGCGCAGGCCGCCTCTCCGGCGTGTCGAAGGAACTGGCGTCAGTTTCTGGGGGAAACACTCGAAACGGTTTTGATCACAAGTGCCGATGTCGCGCCGCAGTTGAGCAAGCTCGGGCGAGCCATACGTCACATTGGTCACAGCAATATCACAAAGTCACTCAGATTACTTAAGTATCACGTGAGACTTCATATCTGATCGATGACGAAATGTCTGTTTCGGCGTTTCGGTCGTTGCCAGCGATGCCAACCAAACATTGGATTGCCCTGCGAGCGCGACGGCTCGCAGACCACAAAAGGATAGGAAAGCTGTGGCTCCGGACCTTCCCCACGTCCGTCAGGACGTTCCGGACGACAGCGGAGCACCTAAGGCTGATGGTCGCTTCGCCAGGCTGGCAAGGAGTCGAGGACTCCTTGCCACACCGCCTGCGTCCAAGGGCATTGATGCATATTTGCCATCGGTGCGCGGCACCGGTGGGCGCGCACTGCGGGCAGCCGTGGTTGTCGTGGTTGCCTCGACGCTATCTCTGACCTTGCATGCGCCCCAAGCCGCCGCTGATGAACTCACCTCGCAACGGGCGCGGGTCAAGCAACAGATCGCCAAGACCAAGAGCGACCTCAACGAATCCAGCAAGACGCTGAGTGCAGCGGTCGTCGCGGTCGACAAGGCACAGAGCAAATTGGATGCAGCCAGTGCACGGCTGGAATCGACTCGCCAAGAACTCGCCGCAGCCCAGATAAAGGACACCCAGATGGCGACCAAGTTGCGGCAGGCTCGGGCCGACCTGGCTGCCGC
>DATEWO010000024.1:0-11329 GCA_035257925.1 Propionibacteriaceae bacterium
GGCCGAGCTCGGCTGGGACGCCGGCCGCACGGCACGCGCGTGGGCGGAGCTGATGCGCCGCCTCGGCTACACCCGCTACGTCGCCCAGGGCGGCGACGTGGGTGCCCTCGTCACGGACCTGATGGGCCGCCAGGCGGTTGAGGGTTTGGTCGGCTACCACCTGAACCTGCTCACGGCGGTGCTCGCAATCGGCGATCAACTGCCCAGGGAATCCGAACAGGAACGCGCAGCGGCCGAGGCGGTCGCTGCGTTCAGGCAGGACGGCTTCGGCTACTTCCTGGAGATGGCCACGCGGCCACAGACGATCGGCTATGCCCTGCTGGATTCACCCGTCGCGCTGGCGGGCTGGCTGCTGGACCACGACACGGACAGCTACTACAAGATCTCCCGCGCGTTCGTCGACGGCGAGCCCGTCGGCAATCTCACCCGGGACACCATCGTCGACAACATCACGCTGTACTGGCTGACCGGCACCGCAGCATCGGCGGCCCGGTCGTACTGGGAGGACGCACGCGCGCTGGCCGCAGCGCTTGCGAGCGGCCAGGCTCCTCCGGCGGTCACCGTGCCGGTCGGCTTCACGACGTTTCCCGGCGAGATCTGGGCCTCCCCGCGCAGCTGGGTCGAGGCGGTTTACCCCGACCTCGCCTACTTCAACGAGGTCGACAAGGGCGGTCACTTCGCTGCCTGGGAGGAGCCGCAGCTGTTCGCCGCCGAAATGCGGGCTGCATTCAGCTCAGTGCGCTAATGAGGCGGACGTGAGCCCCGTAGAGCGCTCTTGGTGAAGTAGGTCAGGAACCGTGCGGCGGCGGCGGCTCGTTTGGTGCGCGTGAATGCGTCCCCGCGGATCGAGCTGGCCAGCTTCAGCGTTCCCAGTGGTGAGATGCGGAGGACTCCGACGGTGTCGGCCGCGTCGACACGCAAGGTGGTGAGGTCTGACCAGACACGGAGCGGATTCTGGTGTTGATGTTTGGTGCCCGTGAGCACCAGAGCTTCGCCGCTGTCTTGTTGGGTCCGCAGCCGGTATCGCATGGCGACATCTCCGGGATCGGGAAAGAGCTCCAGTGTGCCGGTAACCGGGCGGACCGTGGCAAGTCCCTCGACGTCAATGGTTCCGGAGACCGAAATCGGGTGGTTGGGTTCACGGATGAAGTTTGCCCAGCCGGCGATGTGAGCATGGAGCGCCAGCCGGGTAGTGCGGCTGACGCCGCTGACCCGCAGCGAGCCGGCCATGGTCTCGCGGAACTGGACGCCGTTGCCCGAGCGTTGCCGGCGTTGGATCGACATCAACAACATTGCTCGATCCTCCGGTACCTCGGCCGGCGTGACGTCTGGCATCTCCGGCGCTTCCCACCTCTCATCACCGAGCAGGCTGCGAATGGCCCGCTCGACGTTGCGTTCCGCCATCGCCAGAATGGATGCGGACGGGTTTACGCCGGTGGCGCTGGGGACGGCGGCACCATCGACTACATATAGGCCGCGATGACCGTGCACCTGGCCGTACTCGTCGATCACGCCGTGAGCGCGGTCGATACCCATCGGGATGCCGCCTAGGCCGTGCACCGTGACGGCCCGACGTAGCAAGCTCCAGGTTGGTGCATCCGACGCGCGTCCGCCCAGCATCCGAGCGACGGCTCGGCCGACTTGGCCTTCGGCATGGTAGAGGTAGCGGTTGGCACGGTTGTCCCAGTCAACCGCGGCCTGATTGTGGTGATCAAGAACGAGCTTGCCCTGGGAAGCGTCGCGTCCCATCAACAGCAAGGCCATGATCGATCGGCTGCGTTGGGGGCGCCGCTTGTTGCGGCGCTTCGTCGCTCCGCTCTGTCTCGGCGGCCAGGCGCGGCGGAGGCGTTCCCGGAGGCGTCGGGTCGGGTCGAAGCCGCCGACGAGCCGGGAGAGCACCGCCGGGTAGGCGCCATCCTGCACCTGAAACCACACTTGGCCGTCGGCTTCGTCGAAGTCGACCACGCTGGTGGTGGTGATGGTGGGACCCCGTTCGGGATCCAGCGGGGTCCGTGTCCGGCGGATCAATGACAAATAGTCGCCGTTCCCGGAGAAACCTTCACCGAGCCGCGGTGACAGGCCGGGCAGTGTTTTATGCACGTCGCGGGATCGCAACAGCAGCTCGGTGGTGGCAACCGCCCCGGCCGCCAGGAACAACGACTGTCCCCGCAGCACCCGCTTAACGCCACCGGCGGCGTGATCACGGTACTCCACGGCGTAGCCGCCGTCGCCAGACTCGATCCGGACCACCTCCGCCTCGGTCAGCGCCACTGCACCGGCCCTCTCCGCGACGGCCAGATAGTTGTAATCGAGACTGTTCTTCGCGCCCTGATTGCAGCCGACCACACACTCACCGACGAAGGTGCAGCCGTGCTGCAAGACACCGTGTCGGTTCGGCTGCGGCACGTTCGGCTCGGCAGCGAAGCGCACCGCCAAGTTGGGCCGCACCGTGCCCGCGGCCCGATCCATCCGTTCGACCAGATCTTCCATGGCTCGCGTCCGCACCGGCACCTCGCCGGAGACCGGGTCGGCCTGGATCGGGCGAATCTCAAGCATGTGCGCCGCCAGGTCGAAGTAGCGGTCCAAGCTGGCGCGCGAGTAGCTGATCGGCCAATGCGGCCGGAATGTCTCATCGGAGGGTCGCGCGAACACGTTCGCATAGATCAGCGAGCCGCCGCCCCAGCCAGCTGCTTGGACGCTCAGCATCCGATCAAGCCAGCGGAGGTCGAAGAGCCCACTGTCGACATGCCAAAGCCAGCCCGCCTTCAGATCAGCACTGTCCCGCGGGAACGACCCCCGCGGCCAACGCCGGCCGCGCTCCAGAATCGCTACCCGCAGACCGGCCTGCGCCAGCCTGGCAACCGCCACCGCACCGCCGAAGCCGCTCCCGACCACAATGGCGTCGAAATCGCCGCTCAGGTCCACCGTCAAAATCCGCCGACTTCAATGACTCGCAGGCGGGCGCAGCAGGCACACGTCGGTGGAGCGTCGGCGGCGGTGCCCCTCATGGCCCCAAAGCCTAGTACCGCAGTTTCGCGTCGTGATCTTGCTGGAGTGCGCCAAAGAGCGGGTCCTGAAGCTGGTGTTCTTCATGGCTCAGAAGTAATCCGAAGATGGGCTGGTACGGCACCTCTCTCGCGACTCAGTGTCAAATTTGTCAGGCTCATGAAGGACCCGATCTATCCGATGGCTTGCTGGCCGCGGGCGAGGGTGCGCTGGACTGCGCTGGCCATGTGTCGGTATCCGAGTGTCTCGTAACCGATGACGGGCACGAGGGGCGCGAGCATGAGCACGACGAGGCAGACCGCCATCGGCGCTCCAATAGTGGCAAGCATTATGGGAAGTACGAGCAGCGCTGCGGTTCCGGCGAGCAGGGCGATGTGGAATGGATCGACGGCGCGGACCAGGAATGTGTACAGCGCGAAGAGCGTGAGCGCATACACCGCGAGGGGCACCGCTACTGTCAGTACGGTGGCGGTGGCGCCGATGTGCGCCTCATGGCCGATGTAGTACGCGGCGACGTGTAAGCCGGCCCCGGTGGCAGCGATCGAGCCGAAGATCAGCATGTGGCCGTACCCCCACGAGAGTCCCCGTTCGCGGTGCACGTGCAGCACCTCGGCGGACGGCACTGTGAAGTACATCCACCACAGCCCGAACGTCAATCCAGTGCCGGCGACCGCGACGAGTGCGGCGTCCAGGGTCCACCCCTGGGATTCGACCACCGCGCCTAGCGAGGCTACGGTGCCGATCACGCCCTCGCCAAGAGTGATGATCGTCAGCAGGCCGTAGCGCTCCGCGATGTGGTGTGCATGCCATGGGGTCCCGCCCTTGCGGCGCTCGGCAATGAGCGGGCCCGCAAACTCGATCGGCAGGAGCAGTGCGACCCATGCGTAGAACTCCCCAATTGTCGAGTCCGCGAGGACCAGCAGCAGGACCCAGCCGATCTGTGCGACACCGATGGTGACGGCATAGGTCTGGCAGGCCCTGCGCCGCGGCGGATCCTGCCGCGCCGCGCGCAACCACAAGAAGAGCATCGCGACCCGCATCACCACGTAGCCGGCGACCGTGACGCTGTTGTCGACGGGGCGGCCTTCGTCGACCGAGTGGAACACCTGTGGTAGTCCGAGCGCCAGGATGATCACGCCGACCATCTGCACCATCGTGGCTAGCCGGAACGCCCAGTCGTCGGTGTCGTACGCCGATGCGAACCAGGAGAAGTTGATCCATGCCCAGCAAATCGCGAAGATTGCCAAGCCAAAGGCCGTGAGACCGGAGGCGTAGTGGCCTTCGGCGAGCAGGTGCGCAACCTGTTCGGCGGCCACTCCAAACGCCACCACAAAAGTGAGGTCGTACAACAGCTCAAGCGGCGTCGCCGCCCGGTGCCGCTCATCCGGATCGCGGCCTGACATCACCCGCAAGCGGTGCGCCCGTGACTGCTCGTAGCTGGTCATCGGGCCGCCGATCGGGGAGAGCCATACACGGTTGCCATATCACCGATCCCTTCTGACAGAGGTTCCCCTGACTCTGGCACGCGACATGCACCCACCATCAGGTGGCCGAGCCGAAGTTCCCGCTCCTTGCGCTCAATGCGCTAGCGCACTTGAAACGGGCCACCCCTTTGTGATCAGGGACATTGGGAGAAGTATTAAGGCTGAACGAGGAGCTTCTTGGGGTCATCTGCCTGGCGCTTCGGCCACGGTTCGTCAAAGCGGTCCGAATGCGTCGAAAGGAAAGACGTGACGGCCCAACGTCGAGTTCGCTTAGGACGGCGTCCGGGCAACCGCGACACGCGTGGAGAGATTCTCGCTGCAGCGCGAAATGCCTTTGCAGAAGGTGGACTGGGCGGCGTTTCACTGCGCGGCATTGCAACCGACGCCGGGGTCGATGTAGCGCTCGTCCATCATTACTTTCACAGCAAAGAGGAACTCTTCCTTGCGACCATGCAGATTCCGGTCCCCATCCACGAGTTGGTCGCTCCGCTGGTAGCCGAGGGCACCGACGGCCTAGGTGAGCGTCTCGTGCGCACGATGCTCGCCATCTGGGAATCCGACCTACAGGCCTCGCTTGTGGCATCGCTCCGCACAGCGGTCACCGAGCCAGCAACGACCCGCTCCATCCAGGAATTCCTGGCTGTCGAGGTGCTCGGCCAGGTGCGACAGACGCTCCCGTATCCAGAAACCGAGGCAAGCCGGCGACTCGGGCTCGTGGCCTCCCAACTCGGCGGGCTGATGATAGGCCGCTACGTCCTCAAGCTGCCGGCCCTGGTTGAGCTGTCAGTCGAAGAACTGGCCGCCGCTGTCGCACCCACCCTGCAGCGCTACATCGATGGGCCGGTTGACGGGATGCGTCAAATTGACACTCGGACCGGCTCGCACACCTGATTGCGACGCTCAATGATCGACCGCCGTCGGGGACGTGGTCAGATAATGCCGACGGACCGCCACCTTAATTGAACTACCTCAAACGTTAGGACGCCGGCGACCAGCGGCCACCCGAGCGCGGCGATGGCGATCATCGCGATGACCGCCACGATCGTGGCCATCCCGGGTCGCGCTCGGGTCGCGCTCGGGGCAGCCGGCTGCGAGAACGTTCTAATCGTCCTCCGACATCGTCAGCCGCCGGTCCAAGCCGAACACGCGCGGCCGTGCACGCAGAGAGATCGTCCAGAGTGAATTCACCGGGTGGCATCTCGGATCACCGTCATCCAAGCGCACGGGTACTGCCGCGTCGGTCCTGGGTAACCGCTCCCGCACACCATGGGGATCGGTCATGTGCTCGATGTCGCCTGCGGCCTTGATCTCGTTATTGCGGGGCACGTTGACCCCGATGGTGATGACGAAGACGACAAGGTACAAGAAAAATGCTGCTGCGATCCACGGCAGCAGCGGACGTTGATCGCCTGCGAGTTGGAGCAGCGCGGCCAGGCCGGTGAGCGCCAGCGCACCGATGAATGTCGCCATGAACGCGGGGTTGATGATCACTCGGTCGATCGATCGGAAGCCGCGACGAAGGTCCCGGTCGTCCGTCCGCCGCAGGCCCGGCATGATCGTATTGCCACAGATGCGCACCCAGGCCACGACGTCACCGCCGCCACCCAGCCCGCACAGACGCCTTTCAACGCCTTGGGATACCCGTGCGACAGGCAGGTGGCCGGCACGCGGTACTAGTGAGGTACATCAACTCACGGCTCGTCCGACCGCCGCCTCCCAAGCGCCTCTCGCCGAGCGACAGCAGAACTACCGCCCCAGGCTTGCTCATCGAGGATGGCCTGCTTCCTTGCGGCGCGATAGGTCTTCAACTCCAGCCGCCACTCTGCCGCGAGGTCAACCTCGCCGATCGCCTCTGCCTCGGCGATATCGGTCAAGAGTTCCTGCTCGAATGCGTCAGCCACACCCCGGAGCTTAAGCCATGTCCTGGAGTTAGCAGCGCTGCTCACGGCCCGCACCATCGCCCGGCGGGTCGATCGCGGTATGACCAAAACGAGGTTGGGCCACTGCCTCAAGCCCCGTCGAGTTGCAGGAGCGCGCAGTCCATATCATCTGGATCGACCGCGAAGGGTCATACACCGTGATATGCGATCAAGGCGGACGGAACGGCTGCGGGCATGGTGCGGTAACGCCAACCAGAGAGTGAAGGACCTCGACGAGTTTGCAGAAGTCGTGTTGGCAATCTTCGTCGCCCTGACGCTGCTCATCTGGCTACTTACCCCTTCCGGAGCCGGTTCACTCCTCCACAGTGAACGGGAAGTAAGCCTGAGTGATCAGCGGACCACACGCCGATTGTGACCAACAGCCCTGCATCGGGTGGCCTGGAACGGCAGGTGTGTGGTGTCTCGTAGTGTCGTGTCGCTGGGTTGGGAGATCAGTGCCAACTTGGCTGGCCAAGGCGCACGCGTCTGGAGGCGCGCGGTTGGCTCTGGGAGATCACCGAAGGTGCCCGGCGCGCCCAGGCTGCGGTCCGCACCACCCGTCCAGCGTTGCCCCACATGTTGGACCGGTACCGGCTCGATTGTCAGTACTTGCTCGGTCAATGCAACCCTGCCTGACCCGTTGGTCATCGACTACAGCGCCGCCAATGCTGCTCTCGCCAACTTCTCCAAAGCGCTGTCCAAGGAAGTAGGCCTCGAGGCGTCCGCGTCAACACGGTCAGGCCTGGACCGGTCACCACCGACCTCCGGCTCGGCGACTACGGCGTCGCCGGCACCGTCGCCCGAGCGAGTGGCAGCGACCCAGACTCCGCGGCCAGGCAAGTGGCCAGTGGCACCGTATCTGGACGATTCACCCGATCAGAGGAGTCGCTGAGCTGATCGCGTGATGCTGGCCAGTGAACGCGGCCAGCAACGTCACCGGCGCGGACTTCGTTGTGGACGGAGGACTAGTGCAGACACCCTGAGAATCGGCACTGCGGTTTCGAGGTCGCAAGATCTGGCGGGGTCGCGGTGGCCAGAGGGCGACATGCGTGGATGGAGATCGATAACTCACTGGTGTCGCTGCAACGTCCGCCCTTGCCGCAGCGCCCGCAATCGCGGGTCCCCACGGAGCCTGAGCTGATGCATCGTCAGCACCGTTGGGCCTTGGCGATACATAGCCTGGACCCATCGAGCTCTTCGCTTAGTTTGGCTATGGGCCTGACCACCATTTGGGTCTGTCACTAAATACGCCCAGGTGCAGAATCCTTACTTATAAGGAAATTGGACGTCACTGAACGTCGTCGGACACGCTGCCGATCTCTGCTAAAGGTGCTCGGACAGGACGAGCCGCCACGTGTCATCAATCACGGCCTGGATGGCTGTAGGTATTCGTCTACCGGGGGAGGCTTTTAGCCGAATGTGAACACGTATGCCTCGACGGCGGGTGCGAGGAAGGTGATCTGGAAGGTGCGGTCGGTGATCGTTCCCTGCTGGCGAATCAGCTGATAGAGCCGTTGTTGGGCGACCGTTCCGCTGCCCTGGTCATCAACATCGAGCCCATGTGCCTCGCCGGGAGGCTCACCATCGATGAGTATGCGGAACGGAACGGAGGCACCTTGCGGACGCGGTCCCATGACTAGGTGGACGTCGCGGGCGTGGAACCGGAAGACGAGTCGACCACCGGCGCGGTCGAGCACACTGGCCCGACGCTCGATGGTCCAATCCCCTGCGAGCGCCCAATTGTTGAGATTCAACCGATTAGGCGCGATGTAGCTGTGGGTCTGGTCGAGGACTGCATCGCCGAGAGATGCGAAACCCCGGGCTTGCTCATAGCCAAGGTAGCTCTCAGGAGACTTTAGGCTCGCCCAGTCGGCCTGAACCTCCAAACCAGTGGGAGCGACCTGCACTAGGTCGCGGGGTATGTTGCCGCGTCCGGACTCGCCCAGCAGCCGCTGGATGACCATTTCGCATTCTGCGTATCCGCCCTCGCCGAATTGGTGGTGCCGGATTCGCCCTTCCGCGTCGGCAATGTAGATCGCTGGCCAAAATCTGTTGGCGAAGGCTTGCCAGACGCCGTAGTCGCTGTCCAGCGCGATCGGATAGTCGACGGCCATGTCCTTCGCTGCTTGGCGCACATTGGCAACGTCGCGTTCAAAGGGGAACTCCGGAGTATGGACCCCGACCACGACCAACCCCAGATCCGCGTACCTCTCCGCCCAGGCGCGGACATAGGCGAGCGTGCGTAGCCAGTTGATGCAGGTGTAGGTCCAGAAGTCGATGAGAACGACCTTCCCCTGCAAATCCGACGCGCTGAGAGCGGGCGAGTTGAGCCAGCCGGTCGCCCCGTCGAAACCTGGCAGGTGACCCTCGACGGGTAACGAACCAGCAGTGCGCAGTCTGCTGAAGAAACTCACGGCAGTCCACCTCCGACTTCGAGGATGGCGTCGGTGAATGCGCCAGAGGCTTCTTGGGGCACGTTGTGTCCGATGCCGTCGAGGACTCGATGGGAGTACGCGCCGGAGAACTTGTCGGCATAAGCGCGTCCGTCCGCGGCGGCTCCGTCGAAGTCGCTGCCGATGGTGACTGTCGGCACTGTGATCATCGGACGTTCGAACAGCCGGGTTTCCAGGTCGCCGTACTGCGGCTCTCCTTCAGCGAGGCTTAGCCGCCAGCGGTAGTTGTGGATGACGATGTCGACGTGATCGGGGTTGTCGAAGGAGGCGGCGGTGCGGTCAAACGTGCCGTCGTCGAAGTCCCACTTCGGCGATGCGATCTGCCAGATCAGCTTGTTGAACTCGCGCCGGTTTTCGCTGTATCCGAGGCGGCCGCGCTCAGTGGAGAAGTAGTACTGATACCACCAGCCCAGCTCGGCCTTGGGCGGCAGCGGCCTTTGGTTTGCCTCCAAGTTGACGATTAGGTAGCCGCTCACCGACACGAGACCGGCGCAGCGTTCCGGCCAGAGGGCGGCGACGATGTCGGCGGTGCGCGCTCCCCAATCAAAGCCGGCCACAATCGCGCGCTCAATCTCCAGCGCATCCATGAGCGCGATGACATCGACTGCCAGCACCGCTTGCTCGCCGTTGCGGAACGTCTCATCTGACAGGAACCGCGTGGTCCCGAAACCACGCAGATAGGGGACGATCACTCGATATCCCGCCTCTGCTAACCCGGGGCATACGTCGGCGTAACTGTGGATGTCGTAGGGCCAGCCGTGCAGCAGAACGACCACCGGGTCCTGGGCAGAGCCGATGTCGACGTAGCCGACATTCAGCAGGCCGGCATCGATCTGTCGAAGTGGGCCAAGAGAGCTGCTCGGCACGGCGGCGGAGAAGTGTGAAGAGGCTTCAACAGACATCTGAGTGCCCTAATGTTCTGTGGGCCGAGCGCACGGCCGTCACGGCTTCCAAGATCACATCCGTCACGGCTTGAGGCTGCGACACCATGATCAGGTGGGAGCTGTCGACTTCGGTAATGGTGGCGCCGGCTCGTTGCGCCATTGAGCGGGTGACGTCGGTGCCGGCGGCCTTGTCACCGGTGGCGACGACGGCCCATGAGGGCAGGCTCTTCCAGGCAGGTGGTCCGGTCGGGTCGGAGAAGGCCAGCTCTGCAATGGGCCGCTGGATGGCTGCCAGCACAGCCGCCTCCTCGGCGGGCAGGTCGGCTGCGAAGATTTCGTGGAAACGCGCCGGATCGACCGCAAACTCGACGGCCAGCTCACCATTTGCTGCCGGGTAGTGGAGTTGCACGAGTCCGCTGCTCAATATGGCGTCCTTCGATGCGGCCGTGGCAACGGCCAAACGCTCACCCTCTTCGGTGGCGAAAGCGGCGACATAGACCAGCCCGAGAACGTTATTCGCCTCCGTCGCGGCGTTAGTGATGACCGCGCCACCGTAGGAGTGGCCGACGGCCACCACTGGACCCGGTATCTGTTCAAGCAACCCGGCGGTATAAGCGGAGTCCGTGGAGACTCCGCGCAGCGGATTCGCGGGCGCGGTGACCGGCACGCCCTTTGCCTGGAGGCGCTTGATCACGCCGTTCCAGCTCGATGCATCGGCAAACGCGCCGTGCACCAGCGCGACAGT
This sequence comes from Propionibacteriaceae bacterium, assembly GCA_035257925.1. Lineage (GTDB taxonomy): Bacteria > Actinomycetota > Actinomycetes > Propionibacteriales > Propionibacteriaceae > Microlunatus. The sequence continues at coordinate 10,492 of DATEWO010000024.1, forward strand.
CGGGGGACCGGCGGCAGGATCCGTCTCAGACATGAGCGCACTCCTTTCCTAGGGATCAACAACAACCGCGCGCGCGGTCCGTGCGCAGCGCCCCGCGCGCGGTGATCAACGCAGTGACCTGAAGGTGTCGCGCAGCTCCTGGGAGAGTGTCTGCGGCTGCTCCCAGGCGGCGAAGTGCCCACCCTCCTCGACCCGGTTGTAATGAACTAGCTTCGGATACGCCTTCTCCGCCCAACTCTGCGGAGCCGGGTAGAGCTCATCGGGGAAGATGGTCACGCCAACAGGGATCTCGACGCCCTTGACGTCGAAGAAGGCCAGATGGCTCTCCCAGTAGAGGCGGGCCGAAGAGACTCCCGTATTCGTCAGCCAGTAGTGGGTGACGTTGTCGAGGACGTCGTCGCGTGACAGGCCTCCCGGATCTCCGGCGAAAGCGCGAGCGATGAGCTGATAGCTGCGCTCGTCGTGATCGAGCATCCACGCCGCCAGGCCAACCGGCGAGTCGGCTATGCCGTAGAGCGTCTGCGGACGGTTCGCCATCTCGTTGGCGTAACCCACGCCGGTCGCAAAGAAGTGCTTCAGGATCTCGTACGCCTGCTCCTCATCGCCCGAGAGACCGTCTGGCTTGGGACCCCCGCTGGCGAGCGCCTTCGAGACATCGGGCGGCACGGTCGCCGGCATGTTGGTATGAATGCCCAGCAATCCTTCGGGCTTCAACAAAGCCAACTGCTCGGTGACAGCATTACCCCAATCGCCGCCCTGGGCGACGTATCGGGTGTACCCGAGACGCTCCATCAGCACGACCCAGGCCTCTGCGATGCGGATCGGGTCCCAGCCGGTC
>DATEWO010000025.1:0-10863 GCA_035257925.1 Propionibacteriaceae bacterium
GGCAGGTCCGGTCTGCAGGTCGACCTGGCCGCCCAGGGCTATGACCCGTTCCCGCATGCCCGACAGGCCGGCCCCGTCGCGTCCGCTCGCGCCACGCCCGTCATCGGTGACTTCGAGCTCGACGTCGTCGATGGTGGCACGGGCACGGATGCTGGTCCGGCGGGCATCGGCGTGACGGACCACGTTGGTCACCGCCTCTCGCAAGGCAAGGGCGAGAGCGGCCTCGTGTTCAGCCGGAAGTACCGGCAGATCAACGGTGGCGTCGGCGTCGACTCCTGCAGCCGCCAGCGCCCGCTGCGAATTGACCAGCTCGGCGCCGAGTCCCTTCGCCCGGTACCCGGCAACGGCGGTGCGTACCTCGCCCAGCGCGGTGCGGGCCGTCTGCTCCACCTCGCGCATCTCCTGACCGGCCCGGTCAGGGTCGGCCGGCAAGAGCCGAGAGGCGAGCTCGGCCTTCAGCACGATCACCGACAGGGTGTGGCCGAGCAGGTCGTGCAGGTCACGTGCGATGCGTTCCCGCTCGGCGATCGTGGCCAGCCGCTCGATCTCCTCGTCCGCCCGTCGCAGCTGCGCCTGGGTGCGGGCTCGTTCGCCGTCAATGATCCCTGTTGCTCCGATCACCAGGACGAACACGACGATCGGCCCAACAGCGAGGAGTCGCCACGGCATGGGAGTCGGGGAGATCAGGAACGTCACCCCGGCGAGCCCGGCGAACACGGCCACCGTCATGACAGCCCGTCTGACCGGGGAGAGACGTCCGGCGAGGGCCGCGGCGTAGACAATGAACACACCCGCCGCGGCATTGACCAGAGTCCCCACCACTCCGAGCCCAGCCATCGCGGCCAGCAGGACCGTCAGCCGTCGCTGGTCCCGCTCAGCGAGGCTGGCCCGGTACAGCGGCAGGAAGGCCGCCACCATCACCGCGGTCGCGACCCAGTTCACGGCAGTGGTGTCCGGGTCGAACATCGGCTGGAAGACCAGCGCGATCAGGTACACCAGCCACAAGTAGGGGACGTAGCGGGTGATGCGCTGGTTCACCGCGGCCCTCTTCTCATCCGTAGGTGCGTCCCTCGTCGCGCCGGAAACCCCAGACTGCCACAAGCAGGAACACCACGGTGAACGCCAGCACCGCCCCGGCGTGCGCGGCAGGTGAGCCGCCCTCGGAGGCTCCGATCGTGCCCAGGGCGAGCTGGACGAAGTGGTACGGCGGCAAGAACGGAGCGACCGACTGCACCAGCTGGGGAAGCTGGCCGATCGGGATCCACAGTCCTGACGCGAACGCCATGGGCAGCCAGACGAGGTTGAGCACCGCGGGCGCCGAGTTCGGGCCGACCAGGTAGCCGAACGCCAGGCCCATTGCCGAGAACGGCAGCGCACCGGCAATGAGCGCCAGCCCCACGGCCACCCACTGGTCCAGACCCAGGCGGACGCCACCGAGGAGCGCGCCGAGGGCGAACAGGGCCAGCACGATGATCGTGGCGATGGCCAGGCTCATCAGCACTTTGCCGACGAAGTAGGCCATCGGCGGCATGGGCGCGACCCGCTTGAGCCTCATCCAGCCCTGCCCACGCTCGACGGCCACCGACACGCCGAACCCGAACAGCGCCGCCCCGATCACGCCGAACGCCCCGTAGGTGACCAGCATGTAGGTAGTCACCCCTACCCCACCGGCCTGCTCCCGCGCGAAGGCGATCCCGAAGATCACGTAGAACATCAGCGGAAGGGCGATCGTGCTGACAGCGAAGATCGGTATCCGCACCAGCTTGAGGAACTCCTGCCACGCCTCGGTGCGGTACACCCGCAGCGCCCGGCGGAGGGAGTACCGCGGGGGCGCTGCTCCATTCCGCTCGGTCGGTGTGGTCGTGGTCGTGGTGCTCATGCCGCCTCCTCCGTCCGGTTAGTCAGGGTCAGGAACGCGTCCTCCAGGGTGGGTTCGGTGACCGTCAGCCCGGTCACCGACCGGTCCCGTGCCAGCAGCTCCCGCACCACCGGCTCCGCCTCGCTCACCAGCAGCTCCAACCTGGAACCGTCGCGCACCGCATGGTGAACCGCAGCCCACCGGGAGGCCTCCGCGGCCGCTACCGTGGACTCCGCGCTGATCCGCCGACCGGGCACCAGGGACTTCACCTGCGACGGGCTGCCCTCGACGATTACGCGGCCCTGGTTCAGCACCACGATCCGATCGGCCAGGGCGTCAGCCTCCTCCAGGTAGTGCGTGGTCAGAACCACCCCGCGGCCAGAGCCAGCCAGGTCACGCAGTGTCGTCCACAACGTGCGCCGCACCTCGGCGTCCAGCCCAGTGGTCGGCTCGTCCACGAACATCAGCTCCGGATCGCCGCACAGGGCGATGCCGAACAGAACTCGGCGCTGCTGGCCCCCGGACAGGGTCCCGAACAGTCGATTCTCCAGCCCGCGCAGGCCGGCGGCTTCCACTACCGATGCGAAGGGCAGCGGCGCCGGGTAGTAGCCGCGGAACGCAGTCAGCAGTTCCCTCACACGCAGCGTGTCAGGAACCCCAGACGACTGCAGCATCACACCCATTCGCTGCCGCGCCGCCAGATCCCGCGGATCGCTCCCGAACAGTCGCGCCGTGCCGCTGGTCGGCGTGCTCAATCCCGTCAGCATGCTCAGCGCGGTCGTCTTGCCCGCGCCGTTCGGGCCCAGCACAGCCAGCAGCTCCCCTGCCCGCACCGTCAGGTCGACATCAACAACAGCGTGCACAGCCGCTGCGCCAGTCCCGAACGTCTTGGAAGCTCCGAGAAGCTCGGCCAGGACGACGCCCGGCACCCCTGTGTCAGTGAGTCGGTCTGTCATGGCATCAACACTCCCCCATACAACTCGTGCCCCCTAGTGCCGCCAATCATCAGATCCTGATGACAAACGTCAGACTCGCCGGAGCAACCGAGCGGCCCCCCCGAACGCCGAGCGCGTCTCATGCCCTTCGGGCTGTCTGGCCGGGTTAGGTCGACCACCGTCATGTCGGGGGCGGACCCGAAGGTCGTGCAGAGGGCGGTTCGGATGCCATTATCTTGACGGCCGAGGCCTGGAGAGCGAATCGCACGCCTTTCGACGTTCGTCGTTCGCCGCGCAGGAGGCAGGAACGTACCTCATGCCTCGGTTGCAGACGTCGAGACCTGCAGGTGGTCGCCACGGGCGAGGGCTGCGATCTGCTCGTTGTCGATCTTGTGGGTCAGCGGGTCGGCGTGGCGATGCACCAGCAACCACTCGGAGGCCTCCCGGCGATAGACGTGGGTGATCCGCATCGACAAGTCCTGGTCGGGCGAATCGCCGACCTCGCCGTGCTGCCGCTCGATCGCCACCAGGACGGCGGTGTCACCCCAGGCGTGGGTCTCGATGTGCTCCAGCCTCGACTCGCCGTTGGCGAAGGGGCTCTGCCAGCCCCTAAAAGTCTCGGCCCGGTCCTCGAACCGACGGGCCGGCCCGCCACCGGGGTCCATCAAGGTGAAGCCGCGGGCGTGGTGGGTCAGCGCGAGATAGCGGTCCATGTCGCCGCGCATCCAGGCATCGGTGGCTTCCTCAGTACTACCGATGAGCTCGGCGATCGGATCGTTCGTGGTGGCTGCATCCGCCATGGCTGTGTCCTCTCCTGCATCGGATCCGAGGCGTTCTCGTCCCGCGCTCAGGTGGTGGTAAAGCTCAGGTCCCAGTCGATCTCTTTGGTCACGATGTCACGACGGCAAAGGCCTCGCACTGCACGGAACAGCGCCGGTTCTCGGGGGCACGACGGGGCATCCTGCGCATCGAACCTGAGACTCAAGACCACGGAGTCTGGAGGGTTAGCCCGATCGGTGTCGCTCGGTGGAAGGAGGGCTTATGCCTCAGGTGCTGGCGGTCCGGGTCGACACAGTCGAGTAGCCACCGCCGCCCGGATAGTGCCAGGCACCGGTGAGCGTGTTGCCATCTTCGCTGAACCTGCCTTCGTAGTACGCCGGGGAGTTCCGCTCGCCCATCCAGATGGTGAGTGTGTCGTCTTTGATCTCGTAGGTGTAGTCCAGCGTCTCGCCTTCAGAGAAGCCGTAGTAGCGCGACCTGATGTCCGAGCTGGGATTCTCACCGTACTTGTGTTCGTGCCCGATGACCTCCAGGCCCTTGTTGCCGCCGAGGTCGACATGCTGCAGCAGGAAGAAGCCGCCTTCGGTCCACTTGTAGACGACGGTTCCCTCCGCTTCGCCGGATACCGCCCACGTGCCGACCAGCCTTTCCAGGCTCGTGAGGTCCGGATGGGGTTGCGCCGCCTGCCCCTCTGAGAGGTTCGTGCTGTCGGTCATGATCTGTCTCCTCTGCGCCGTAAGTCGCCGCCGCAGCGGCGTCTTTCCCTCCGTCGTTGGTCGTGCTGGCTCACCATACAGATCGGTTGGACTTCGTATGAAGGTCCCGCGATCTTTTTCGTCCCGAACTCCGCGCGAGAGCGTCATCGAAGATCATTCGAGCGCGGCTGGCTCACGGTGGACACTCCCGCACCCGGCTGAGCAGCATGGTTGCTGCTGTACTCCGGACTATCGGCTACACACCGACGCCCGAGCACCTCAAGGGAAATGCGTGGATGCGGGACGCGAGGCGGCTGGATCAATCATGTTCACGATTGCCTTGGCCACGCCGAGAGGGTTCAAGTCTGTGCTATCGAGCAGGGGACATGCCTGTGACTCTGGTCTGTTTGTATCGGCAGCAGTACACCTAGGTGGCGGCATTGCGGTTGTCCCGCAAGGGACATTGACGCCGCTACTTCGGAGGAAGACTCTCATAGGTAGCGGCTCAGAGGAGTGCCCAACCTGCGCCCCGAACCAGAGGCGTTCAACCCAGCCGCCGGTGACGGTCACTGGTCGCGTGACATCTGAGCCCGGATGCTCACGGGGAGACCCAACTCACCCGACGAACGAAGGAATCTCATGCAGACTACAACGCTGGCCCGCTATGGAGCGCCGATAGCGATCGTCGCGGGCGCGCTGATGATCATCACCCGACTCGTGATCCTCTTCACCACGCCGGCCGAGATCGGACCCCTCAAGACGTACGTCCTCACCACCACCCACGCGATCAACAGCGTCGTGTCGATCCTGGGCTTCGCGCTCCTCGTGATCGCCCTGGTGGCCCTATACGACCGCGAGGCGCACAGCGCCGGCGCGTTCGGAGCTCTCGCCTTCGGAGCGGCGGTGATCGGGACGATGTTCATGACCGGGGACTGGTGGTACGAGGCCTTTGCGGTGCCGCGCTTGGCGGAGGTCGCACCCGACGCCGTCGACACGTTCGTCGGGGGCAGGCTGATCATCGGGGGGCTGACCAGCTTCGCGCTGTTCGGTATCGGTTGGATCATGTACGGGGCGGCGAGCACTCGGGCTCGTGTTATTCCGCGAAGCATCTCGATCACCATCATCGTGGCCGGCATCATGTCCGGCGTGCCAATCCCGATCGTCTACCTCAGCGGTGGGGTGGTTCACGGGCTGGCGTTCGTCTGGCTGGGCGCATGGATGCTGAGAGCAGCAACCGTTGCTCGGGTGTCGGAGGCCAGAGGGGGGAGATGAGTGCATCGGCCGCCCCGACGGCCTGGCTTGGACTTCGGCCGGCCAGTTGTGATTGTCAGCCACAACGCCGAGCCCGCGATCGAGGCATTCCTCGATCACCACGACCTCCGACACCTGGTCCACGCCGTCATCGGCCGCGTCCCCGGCCGCCCCGAGCTGATGAAGCCGCACCCGACTCCGTGCTCCGTGCCCTCGACATCCCCGACCGACCGCCCGCGCAATGCGTCCTCATCGGTGACTCCGTGACCGACATCGAGGTCAGCCGCGCCACGGTCTGCGCTCCATCGGCTACGCCAAGACCCCCCACCCGCGGCAACGAACTGCACCTCGCCGGTGCCGATGCCATCACCGACTCAAACCACGCGCTGGCCGAGCACCTCCGCCACAGCCCGGCAACGGGCTAGACGTCCCTGGCGCTACCCTGCGGCCCATGCCTGTCAAACTCGATAATGTCGGCATCGCCGTCCGCGACCTGGACGCCGCGATCGCCTTCTTCACCGACCTCGGCCTGACGGTCCTCGGAAGCGCCCGGATCAGCGGCGAGTGGGCTGACACCGCCGTTGGTCTAGACGGCAACACCGCCGACATCGCCGTGCTCCAAACACCCGACGGCAATGGTCGTATTGAGATGTTCCAGTACGTGCACCCGGACGCGATCGAGGTCGAGCCCGTCCAGCCGAACACAATCGGCATGCACCGCGTCTGTCTCACTGTCGACAACATCGACGCCGCCCTCGAGATTGCCGCCAGACACGGCTGTCACCCGCTCCGCAGCGTCGCCACCTACGAGGACGTCTACAAGCTCACCTACCTACGCGGTCCCAGCGGCATCCTCGTGATGTTCGCCGAGGAACTGAAGAAGGAAGACTGACCACGGTTCAGACGATGAAAGGAGGGCGCAAGGAGGCGCGGCCCGCAGCACAGCGAGGACACGCGCCGACCAACCGGGCGGAGCCCGGCCCTTGATCTAGGAGAGCCAGTATCGGCAATTGAGCAGCCGGCTCGCGCTGATGGCCGCTCTGCTTGGCATGATCGCCCGGCCGGGTTAGCCGAAGTCGACGCCAGCCGTTATCGCAATGGCCACGATTGCGGTGTCCCGGCTGAAGTTGCTTCCGTGTACTTCGCTTTCTGGGCGGGCGTACTGTCGAGGCACCAAGGACCTTGTGTACAGAGGCTACGGTCTCCGTCGCCCCTGGCTCGTTGTTCAGCGGGAGGCGATCATGACCACAGCAATCCGGCACGGTGACCTCCAGCAACCCGGCCGCGCGCGACCGACAGCCAAGAGCAGGATCGGGTTGATCGTTGCTCTGTCCATGGCGGCTGGACTGATTGCCGCCGTGGTTCTGGTGGCCATGCCGTTCATCCCGGCAACGGAGAATGTGCTCACCGGGATGGTGCTGCTGGCGTTTGCGCTGGGCTGGGCGTTGCTGGCCGTACTGTCCACCCGGTTCAGCGACCAGCCTCAACGGTGGGCAGCTGCGCCGGCCACGTTCATGGCGGTGGCCGGCCTCGTTTCACTCAGCGGGTCCACGGCCGTGCAGGCCGGGTTCAGCTGGCTATGGCCGCCAGTCCTGTTCGGGCTGGTTGTCTGGATGTTCCTTCAGGTCCGGCGCCACATGAGCAGCCGAATCGGACGCTGGCTGCTGTACCCCGTACTGGCCGTATTGATGATCGCTTCGGTGGGCGGCGGCTACCAGACCGTGCGCGAAGCACTCGACGCCAGGGCCTATCCGCCACCCGGCCAGCTGATCGACGTCGGCGGGCACCGGCTGCACCTGTACTGCACCGGCACAGGCAGCCCCACAGTCGTCCTGGAACCAGGTCACGGCGCGTCGTCCTCCGATTTCGGCTGGATCACCCCGGCCGTTGCCCGCGACACCCGAGTCTGCGTGTATGACCGCGCCGGTCGCGGCTGGAGCGACGCAACGGACGGCCCGCAGGACGGTGCCCACATTGCCGCGGACCTGCACACGCTGCTCGAACGTGCCCAGGTCCCTGGGCCGTTCGTGCTGGCCGGTCACTCGTTCGGCGGCCTCTACGTTCAGAGCTTCGCCGCCAAATTCCCTGACCAGGTCGCCGGCATGGTGCTCCTCGACTCCACCGCACCCAAACCCGGCCCAGCCCAGACCGCCAACACCGACCCCTACAACCTCATCGGTCGCGTCGCCGCCTTATCGGCCGCGTCCGCTCACCTCGGAGCCGGACGTCTGCTCAACCCGTTCTCCTACACAACTCTTCCGCCACGCTCCCGAGACGAGGCCCGCGCCAAATCCTCGACGGCCAGCAGCCTTGCAAGCTCCGTCGAGGAGTATGGAGTGGCGAATACGTCGATGCAGCAGGCGTCGTCCCTGACCAGTCTCAACGGTAAGCCGCTGATCGTCCTCACTGCAGACGAGGGCATCACTGATGATCAATGGCAATCGAAGCAGGACCGCATGGCCACGCTGTCGACCAACAGTCTCCACCGTCACGCGAACGCCACCCACGCTTCGCTCCTCTACGACGAGGCCGACGCTGCCGTAGCCAGCAAGGCAATCCACGATGTCGTCGTCGCGGTACGCACCTCCCGGCCGCTTGCCCCGCGCTGACGGCCGCCTGGTCGTGGAGCCAATCCTGTAGGAGGTCTGTTCAGCCGCCAAGCATCGATCGGGTATGCGGTCGGAACCGGTTCGTCCCCAACAACGCCTCTCGGACAGCTGCGCGACCTCGTGATGCGCGGTACGACTCACCTCAGGCTCAGGCGGTCAAGCAAGAGGGTCGGCCTGCTCGTCAACACTCCAGCCCTCCCAGCTGACAGGGGCCGCGTACTTCGTCGGCCTCGCCAACCGACCCGACCTGCAGGCCAAGGTGGAGATGTAGGAGCCCCGACACCACAGCGGGCTTGCGTTCGCGCACCACGCGTAGTGAGGATGTGCGGCAGGGCGCCACCGCGCCGGATAAGGAGGGAACACCATGGCAATGGTTACCGATCCCGTGTGTGGGATGAGGATCGACAGTGATGATGCCGTGGCGACGGCTGAGCACGAAGGGAAGATCTATTACTTCTGCTCGCGAGCGTGCCATGACGCGTTCGTAGCGGATCCCGCTTCATACGCCGCCTGACACGAGCTCGGGATGGACCCCGACCGCCTGACGGAGGATGAGCTCGCCAAACGCTCGGGCACCAGCCGCGAGTGCATCCGGCAGCTCGCCGATCTTGGGATCCTCCAGGCGGATGACCGAGGCAGGTTCACACGGCAAGACGTCATGCATGCGCGCGTGGTTACCGACCTCCACGCCATGGGGATCGAGACCGAGGCCCTCGCTGCCGCACTGGCGTCCGGCCACCTGACGCTTGGCTATCTCGAGAGTGCTGGCCGGCGGCACCCTCGCTCAGATCGCACGTTCGCCGAGGTGGCTAACGAGATAGGCGTACCGTTCACCACGCTCGAGCGCATCTACGTGGCGTTCGGGCTGCTCCGCCCCGCACGGGACGAACGCGTTCGTGAAGAAGATCTTCAAGTCATCAAGATCCTTCCCGTTCTCTTCGGCGCAGGTGTGGAAGAGGGCGAAGTGCTCCGGATGGCGCGCGTTTGGGGTGACAGTGCGCGTCGGGTCGCCCAGTACCTGCCGCACTACTTCCACACCACGGTCGAGGAGCGATTCCGGAGGCGAGGGCTTCGCGACAACCAGGCGTTCGAAGCGGCGATCCGTGAGGTCGGTGTTCGCGCGGGGCGCTCGGGTGAAGACCTCCTCGGATGGCTGTTTCGACGACACTCCGAGGTCTTCATGAGCGAGCATCAGTTCCAGCACGTGGAGGCCGCGCTCGAGCACGCCGGTGTTCGGCCCCGTCCGCCTCAAAATGCGGAGGCGGCGGTATTTGCGGACCTTTCCGGTTACACGCAGCTGACAGAGGAATCCGGTGATCAGGTCGCCGCTGAGATTTCCCTCACGCTCGCCCAGCTCGTCAACGAGATTGCGGCACGCCACCGGGGGAGCGTTGTGAAGATGCTGGGTGATGGCGTCCACTTTCACTTCCGAGATCCCAGCGATGCGGTCAGGGGATCCCTTGAGATCGTCGAAAGGGCACGCTCTGAAGGGCTGCCTCCGGCGCACGTGGGAGTCAACGCGGGCCCAATGATCTACGACGAGGGCGACTACTTCGGGGGGACAGTCAACATCGCGGCGCGGATCGCATCCCACGCCACGGCGGACCAGGTCCTGGTAGGTGAGGACTTAGAGCGCTCGGTCGAGCCAGCGGGGTTCCGGCTGGTTGAGGTGGGACCAGTCGAGTTAAAGGGGGTACGCAAACCGGTGACCATCTACCAAGCCGTACGCCACGATCGCTAACAGCCCGGGCAGAGCCCACACCCCCACGGAAGCCAACGACCGCGTCTGTCATCGTCGTGGCGTCCCAAGGTCGTCCAGCGGCAGCTGCGCGACTCGGTGACATCTCGGGGACAAGCACTAGCGGTAGTGAGCATTTCTCTCAGGGGCGTGACGCGCCAGGCGCCGCTGGCTAGGGTGATGGGTGGAGCCGCCTATCGGAATTAACCGATGACCTACGCATACGAGCGGGTTCAGTGGAGGATCGTGGCCGATGATCAAGGCGGTCCCCTGATGGACTCTGCGTCGCTGTACGCGGACATCGAGGGCTGATGTTGGGTTCGGGGGCACGTCGGGGGCGACCTCGATCGCGGCGTTAATCGCGCCTCCCGACCTGCGCGGCCGGTGAGAATCTCCGGTCACCGGGGTCAGTCTCCCCAGAACCGATTGCAAAAATCGCATCACCGATCGAGGAGCGCGAGGATGTCACTCACACGGATCCACAACTTGTCCATCTCCCTCGACGGCTTCGCCACCGGCGAGCCACAGTCCGCCGATGCCCCGTTCGGACATGCGGGCGAGCGTCTGCACGAGTGGATGTTCGGCACCCGGTTCTGGGACCCGGGCGGAACCGCCGGAGTGGACGACGCCTTCGCCGAGCGCCACAGTTACGGCATCGGTGCAGAGATCATGGGGGCCAACAAGTTCGGCCCGCCCGGCTGGCAGGACGACCTGGACTGGAAGGGTTGGTGGGGGCCGAACCCGCCGTTCCACACACCGACCTTCGTACTCACTCACCGCCCGCGGCCCCCGATTGAGATGGAGGGCGGCACCACGTTCCACTTCCTCGAGGCCGCCCCGGCCGCGGCACTCAAGACCGCCCGCGAAGCAGCTGATGGTCAGGACGTTCGGATCGGCGGCGGGCCCACCGTGGTACGCGACTTCCTCGCCGCCGGGCTCGTCGACCACATGCATCTCGTCCAGGTCCCGATCGTGCTCGGCCGCGGCGTCCGCATCT
>DATEWO010000026.1:0-11630 GCA_035257925.1 Propionibacteriaceae bacterium
AGGGTCGCCGCGATGGTCGAGAGCACGGCGAGGATATAGACGATCGACACTGGGCCATTGAGAGCGACGACGATTCCAGCCGCCCCGGTAGCTACGCCGCGAACAGTGGACACCAGGACCAGCACTCGTTCCCGGCGTCCCCGGTCCGCCAGCGGTGAGGCTAAGGGCGCGACCACGGCCGACGGCACCATCCGCAGCAGTCCGACCACACCGACCGCAGTCGCGCCGCCATCTCGGTACGCCACGATTCCGAGCGCTACGGTGAAGGCCCACTCAGCCGTCCAAGCCCCCAGGAAGCTCAGCTGGGCGCGGCGCAGATTGCTGTTCACCGCATTGCTGACAAATGCCTCCCCGGCCGCCTGCAACCTCATGCGCAGCCGCGGCTTGTTCATGCCTGCTGACAATAACGCTGGTGTGAGGAAGCGCCTGGCTAGCTGTTCGAGCTTGCAAGTCCTCGCAGCCGCATCGTTTCCTGGTGGTTGAACTCCGCCGCTTGAGTGAACAGCTCATCGGCGAAGGCGATCTGCTCGTCGGTCAAGGTGTTCAGGTACTCCGCCCAGCGCTGCCCTACCCCCCCGTACACCGTGCCGGCCCTGGCGAGTACCGCCTCAAGATTGACGGTCACGATTACCCGGCGGCGATCATGTGGATCCCTGGACCGGATGACGATTCCAGCCTGCTCCAACCGATCGATGGCAGCCGTAATGGCACCGCCTGCAGTAAGCCCGGATCGCTCCGCGAGCTCGCCGGGCGTCGCCGGCCCGAAGAGCATCAGCAGGCTGGACAGCTGAAGATCGGTGCTGTTCAAACCGGCTCTCTTGGCGACCGCGTCCTGGAACAGCACAGCGCGTGCCATGAACACCCGCATCGTGTAACCGACGTGCTCGATCAGTTCGGTGCGCTGCGTCGTTTTTGACGAACTTTCAACCATCCTGCTATTCTCTCGTATATCGAGAGACTCTATCAACGAGAGTCTCTGAACTGTACTCAAGAATCATAGACAGGAGTAGTAGTCATGCCACGCGCACTTGTGATCGGTGGCGGCGTCGCCGGCCCGGCTGTCGCCATGTTCTTGGCCGCCGACGGCTGGAACGTCGAGATCTTCGAACTAGCCGCGAAACCCGACGACTACGCCGGCGCCTTTCTCAATGTCGCGACCAACGGACTCACGGTGCTGGACGCCCTCGGCCTCCGGGAGCAGCTGCTCGGCGACGCCCATCCCGCTCCGCACATGATCATGTGGAGCAGCACGGGCAAGCAACTCGGGTCAGTGCCGAATGGCCCTGCCGGTGACCCGGCCCGCGGCAGTGCCGTCGTCCGCCGAGGCTGGCTACACCGAGTGCTCCGAGAGGGTGCCGAGAATCGTGGAATCCCAATCCGTTTCGGCGCCCCCCTGACCAAGATCACCGCTGAGCCGGACGTGGTGCATGCGACCTTCGCCGATGGCCACGAAGCATCGGCGGACATCCTGATCGGATGTGACGGTATCGGCTCACCGACGCGAACCCACATCGATGCACACGCGCCGAAACCGCGCTACAGCGGATTGGTGGGTCTCGGCGGCTTCGCTCGGGTCGCCGGGCTGTCGCCGACGCCGGCCACCCAGCACTTCGTCTTCGGCCGACGGTCCTTCTTCGGATATCTGGTACGCACCGACGGCACGGTCTACTGGTTCGCCAACATCACTGCAGACGAACCGCCCCGCGACTCGCTTCGCGACGTGTCAGCCGCTGAGTGGCTCGACCGGCTGCGCGACCTGCACCGGGACGACCCATATCCGGTGCCGCAGATCCTCGACGGCCATCACGGCGATCTCGGTGCCTACCCCATCTACGACCTCAGCGGAGTCCCCCACTGGAGCCGCGGTCGCGTGGTCGCGGTGGGCGACGCAGTGCACGCCACTAGCCCGAGCGCGGGCCAGGGAGCCTCGCTCGCGCTCGAGGACGCGCAGACCCTCGCAGTCTGCCTGCGCGAAGAAGCTGATCATGAAGCGGCATTCGCCCGCTACCAGGCCGTACGACAACCTCGAGCCGACAAGGTCGTCGACTATGCGCGGAAGATCAACAGCCAGAAACGAGTCAGCAAGAGTCGGGTTGCGGTAGCCATCCGTGATGCGATGCTCCCGCTGTTTCTCAGACGCGCTGCCAACGATCGATCCAACGATTGGCTGTACAACTACCGCGTAAGGGATGGCCGCCCGCTCAGTCAGTCTTGGTAGAGGCCTCGCTTGGCGATGTACTGCACGATGCCGTCCGGCACCAGGTACCAGATGGGTTCATGCAGCTGCACTCGAAGTCGGCATGCTGAGGAGGAGATCGCCAGTGCCGGGATCTCGAGCAGGGTGACCTTGTCTTGGGGCAGCTGAGCGATCACTGGAGAATCGAACTCAACCCCGGGCCGGGTACAGCCGACAAAGTGGGCAAGATCGAAAATTGAATCGACTTCGTGCCAGGTAAGAATCTGCGCCAGCGCATCCGCACCAGTGATGAAGTACATGTCCACGTCGTCGCCGCGCTCGACCCGCAGATCGCGCAAGGTATCCGCGGTATAGGTTGGCCCGGCTCGATCGATGTCGACGCGACTGACGGTGAACCTCGGGTTGGACGCGGTAGCAATGACAGTCATCAGATAGCGGTCCTCGGCCGCTGACACCTGTCGGTGAGTCTTCTGCCAGGGCTGCCCGGTAGGTACGAAAACGACCTCATCGAGGCTGAACCGACCGGCCACTTCGCTCGCAGCGACCAGATGGCCGTGGTGAATCGGATCAAACGTGCCACCCATCACCCCGAGCCGGTGACGTTGGTGCGGCTCGGTACCGCGCTGCCGGGCCAGCCCTGTCGCGCGAGGTGGCGGTGTGACCATGCCCTAACTGTGCGGGCGGCCTTTGCCGATCGACCAGGTGATCAGCAACAAGACGAGAAGGATGGCGAACCCCAGAACACCAAAGGCCCAGGGAGGAATCGGCAGCTCGCGGTGCGCCTCGGTCTGGAGGAGCGTCAGTCCCAGGGTCATACCCGCAGCGTAGCGGTTCATAGCCTTCGGTGCGTGCCTCCGCAGCTGCGTCCGAACTACTGCCGGACTTGGCCGGACCCGGTGACCACGTACTTGGTCGAGGTCATTTCGGGCAGACCCATCGGGCCGCGTGCGTGCAACTTCTGCGTGGAGATTCCGATCTCGGCCCCGAAGCCGAACTCCCCTCCGTCGACGAACCGACCTGAGGCGTTGACCAGGACCGCAGCCGCATCAACTTCCGCCGTGAATCGAGCAGCAGAGGTCTGTGATTCGGTAACGATCGTTTCGGTGTGACCGGTGCTGTAGCGGCGGATGTGCTGCAGGGCCGAGTCCAGAGAGTCCACGATGGCGACGGCAAGGTCAAGCGAGAGGTATTCCTCGGCAAAGTCCTTGTCCTCTGCCGGGACGACGTCGCCATACGCCGCAACCCGCGAGTCGCCGTGCACCGTTACCCCGTGCGCAGCAAGCGCCTGAAGTGCCTTCGGCACGAAAGAGTCGGCGATGTCAGCGTGCACCAGCAGCGTCTCCGCGGCATTGCAAACCGACGGCCGCTGAGTCTTGGCGTTGATCAAGATGTCGAGTGCCATTTGTTCGTCTGCTGCGGCATCGACGAAAACGTGACAGTTGCCCACTCCCGTCTCAATGACTGGCACCTGGCTGTTGCGGACCACGGTGTCGATCAAGCCTGCGCCGCCGCGCGGAATCAGCACATCGACCAATCCGCGCGCCGCCATCAGCTCAGTGGTGACCTCGCGCGGACCGGGCACGAGCTGGATGGCCTCGGCCGGCAGTCCGGCATCGACCAGCCCAGCCTGGAGCGCATCGACCACGGCGGCGTTCGACTCCGCAGCCGAGGACGAGACCCGCAGCAGAGCCGCGTTACCCGACTTCAGGCAGATGCCGCCAGCGTCGGCGGTGACGTTGGGGCGCGCCTCGTAGATGATGCCGACGACACCGAACGGCACGCGGACCTGCCGGACCTGTACGCCGTTGGCGTTGGTCCAACCGCGTACCACATCGCCGACCGGGTCCGGTAACGCAGCCAGCTCACGTAAGCCCTCGACCATGCCAGCGATCCTGTCGGGGGTCAGTCGCAGCCTGTCGATCAAGGCCGCGCTGGTCCCGTTCGCCTCGGCACGGGCGACATCGCGGGCATTTGCCTCCAAGATCGCGGTCTCGGACTTGGCGAGTGAATCGGCCATTGCGAGCAGAGCGGCGTCCTTGGTCGCTCTGGTGGCGCTGCTCAACGTGAGCGCTGCGGTTCGCGCCTTCTGGGCCTGTTCCTGAACGGTCACCGATCAAATCTAACCGCCTGTGACTCGTCCTGGTGGTCTCCCCTTGATCACATGGTGGTAGCTGCTGGCGCGTCGCGCTAGGCGCAGTTACCGCGAGGTGTTGCTAATGCCCCGGAGTGGCCAATCCGCTTCGGCGAGCTGCCGACGTGTGCGCCTTGGGATGCTGACGAGCGCTGCGTCACCGGAAGCGGCGGAAGAACTCGCGGAGGTCACCGACCAGCAGGTCGGGGGCGTCGTGGGCGGCCCAGTGGCTGCCGCGGTCGAACTCGTTCCAGGAGACGATGTTGGAGTGGTCGCGCTCGGCGAACCTGCGGATCGGTCGGAAGTCGAAGGCGAAGCTAGCTAAGCCCATCGGAACCGTTGTCGGCTCGGTCGGTTGGTCGCCGTGCTTGTTTTCGTAATAGAAGCGAGCCGCCGACGCCGCGGTGTTCGTCAGCCAGTAGATGGCCACATTGGTAACGATGTGGTCCTGGCTCAGGGCGTTGCCGAAGAGCTGGCCGCTCCAGGCGATCTGGCCGGCAGGTGAGTCGGCCAGCGCATGGGCGATGGTCTGGGGCTGATCCGACTGCACTTTGTCATGGACCGCATGGTCCACGAAGCCCTGCAAGAAGCTCAGGTACTGCAGCTCTTCCGGGGTCAGGCCCTCGAATTCGGCTGGGTCCCCCGAGGGGAAGGAGAAGATCTGGGTGACGTGCACCGCGAGTACATGCTCCGGGTCGACGCGGCCCTGGAGAGGGGCCACGATCGAGCCGGCGTCGTTGCCGTGAGCGCCGTACCGGTCATAAGTGAGCCGTCGCATCAGCTCCGTCCACGCCTGCGCGGTGCGCCGAGCGTCCCAGCCGGTCTCGGCGGTCGGCCCGGAGAAGGCAAAGCCGGGCAGCGATGGAACGACTACATGAAAGGCATCGGCCGGGTCGCCCCCATGCGCCCGCGGGTTGGTGAGCGGCCCGATCAGGTCGACGTACTCCAGGAAGGTGTTCGGCCAGCCGTGAGTCAGGATCAGCGGGATGGCGTCGGGCTCGGGTGAGCGGGCGTGCAGGAAGTGGATGGTCTGCCCGTCGATCGTGGTCGTGAATTGCGGATAGCCGTTCAACCTGGCCTCCCAGCTACGCCAGTCGTAGCGGTGCCGCCAGTGGTCCACCAGGTCCTTCACGTAGCCGACCGGGACCCCGTATTCCCAGCCCGGCGGGACCGGGCCCGTCTGTGGGGCGCCAAAGTCGAGCGGGAGCTCGTTGGCCCAACGGGTCCGTGCGAGCCGGTCGCCTAGGTCGTCCAGGTCGGCCTGGGGAATGTCAATGCGGAACGGCCGAATTTCGGTGTTCGCCTTGTCGGTGGAATTTGTTTCGGTCACAAAGAACTCCCTTCCCGGAATTTACCGAGTTACGGAACAGATTGTTCCGCTCCAGAATAACGGAACAGAACAGTCCGTTCAAGTACTCTGGCAGTATGGAGCCGATGACGGAATCAACGACGAGGCCGCTCAGTGGCCGACGAGCGCAAGCCGCGCGCAACGACGAGCTGATTTTGCAGGCCGCTCGCGCCGTGTTCGTCAGCGACCCCAGTGCGCCGATCTCCGCAGTGGCCGAACGGGCCGGCGTTGGCATCAGTGCCCTGTATCGCCGATACGGCAGCAAAGAGGAGCTGCTGCGTCAACTCAGCGGCGACGGCCTGCGACGTTACATCGCCGAGGCCGAAGTTGCGCTGGCCGACGAGGGAGACCCATGGGCCGCATTTGCCGGATTCATGCGCGGCATCGTGGATGCTGACACACACTCGCTTACGCTGCGCTTGGCAGGCACGTTCACCCCCACAGAGGAGCTCGCCCGCGACGCAAGCACGGCCATGGAACTCAATGTTCGGCTCTTGGAGCGCACCAAGGCCGCAGGCGCCATACGTGCGGACCTCGACGTCAACGACCTCTCATTCTTGTTCGAGCAGGTCGCATCCATCCGCCTCGGGGATGAGGCACGCACTAGCCAGCTCCGCCATCGCTACCTGACGCTGCTCCTGGACGCCCTCCACACTTCGTCACCGGGACCGCTTCCCGGCCCGCCACCTACCTGGGAGGAGATCGGCAGCCGTTGGATCCGGGGCGGGGATTAGATCAGATTGCTTACACCTGTGCTAAAGCTCGCGGACGGGCGAAATCCGGTGCATGCTCCGGTAACAGGCCAATGCCCAAGAGATAGCCAGGAATCGCTTGCAGCAGAGGAATGCGCTGCATCAGCCTGAGCGGGGCGGGAGCGGTGGTTGGCCGCGGCGCTACTTCGTCATCGGCAATGCGAGTCGCCACAACGAGTCGATGTGCTACGCGCTGAAAGGCCTGAGTCAGGACAGTCGGCAACCGACGTCGGCGCTGGACTGCTCGCAGGCTTGTGGTGGCTACCCGTCCGGTACGCAGCGCCGGCGCAAGCAGCCGGCCTGCAGCCACCGCGTCCTGGACGGCGAGATTGATTCCCACACCGCCAACCGGTGACATGGCGTGAGCAGCGTCGCCAATACACAACAACCCGTCGCGATACCAGCGCGGCAGCCGGCTGAGCACAACGTTGAGCAACCTGATGTCGTCGAAGGACGTGAGCAAGTCGACCCGGTCTCCCAGCCAAGGCAGGGAATCACGCAGCCGCTGCCGCAACCCCTCGATGCCATGATCGCGGAGCGTTGCCAGCGAGCCCTTCCTGATCACCATGCCGATCTGGAAGTAGTCGCCGCGGTCGATCATGATCAGCAAGTTTGATCGTGAAATGCGGCCCACGACGCCTTCCCGATCGGTCGCCAGCCGCGGCAGCCGGAACCAGAGCACATCCATAGGTACACCGAATGTCCGCGACTTCAGTCCGGCTCGCTCACGTACCACCGAAGATCGACCGTCGCATGCGACAACAAGATCAGCCTTCAACTGACGGCTGTGGCCATCTCGGTTGTAGCGCACGCCGCTGATCCTTCGTCCCTCCCAAAGCAGATCAGTAACCTCGGCGCTCATGATCAACTCGTAGCTGGGCTCTTGCCGGCTAGCGTCAGCGACCACATTGAGGAAGTCCCACTGTGGTACCAGTGCGATGTGCTGATGTTCACCCGGCAGCCGGCTCAGGTTGGCGACCCCGTAGATTCCGGAGTCCAGCTGGACGCTGAGCTTGTCGACCCAGCGAGGAGGCAGAGCGGCGAACTGCTCCCCCAGCCCGAGTTCGTCTAGCAGAGTCAACGTCGAGGCATGTACGGTGTCGCCCCGAAAATCACGCAGAAAATCCCCATGCTTCTCCAGCACGGTTGTTCGTACTCCTGCGCGAGCCAGAATGAGCCCGAGCACTAAACCTGCGGGGCCGCCACCGACCACACAGCAGCCGGTCCGGTCCGGGAAAGTCGCCATGTGATGAATTATCCGGTGGCGCCGACCCTAGACCAGCGCCGGCGGCAGCGCGCCTTCGTTCTCCAGCAGCCAGCGCTTGGTCTCCAGCTGGCGGCCCGGCTCACCGCCTGAGTAACCGCCGAGGCCATCACTGGCCACCACCCGATGGCACGGAATGATGATCGGCACCGGATTAGCTGCCATGATCTCCCCGATCGCACGCGCCGGCACTCCGGTCCCGCTCAGTTTGGCTAGCTCACCATAGGTAATTGTCTCTCCGTAGCCGACGGTCCTCAGCGCGCGAAGCACTGCCTCGCTCACGGGCTCCAAAGGAGGCAAGTCGAGTGGCAACGCGAAGTCTCGCCGCTGTCCCGCGAAGTACTCGCGGAGCTGACCTAGCGCCATCTGCACGGTCTCGTCGGGCTCGATCGATGCGCCTCTGGCGTCCAGCCGCCACCCAACCTCGCGTACCCCAGCGGGTCCGGCGAGCACGCCAATCACACCCACCTGGCTGTCGAACTGATCAAAAAAGAGCATCGTCATGATAAAGACCATCGTGCCGCACGCCGCTGACAGTATTTCTGAGCTGCTCGCGCAATCGCGCGTGCAATCCGCCTACTTCGTCGTCGCTCGCAGAGGGAAGAACGCCTCCGCTCACTCCTCCTCAGCACGGCGGCGCGCGATTTTCCGACGCTCGCAGCTGTTTAAGCTTGCCCACAGCGTTCAAGCGCTGCTGTCGGCGCTCTCGATGACCACGAGAGCGTCGCGATGCACGACGGTACGGTCATATCCGGCGCCGAGCTCAGCGGCGAGGTCGCGGGTAGTGCGGCCGAGGAGGGCCGGTAGTTCGTCGGAGTCGTAGTTCACCAGCCCACGGGCGACCACCAACCCATCCGGGCCGACCAACTCGACCGGCTCGCCGGAGGAGAACTGACCGCGTACCGCGGTGATGCCGGCCGGGAGCAGTGAAGCCTTGCGTTGGGTGAGCGCGCGTACGGCGCCGGCATCGAGGACTAGCGTGCCCCGAGTGTCGCTGGCGTGTCGCAGCCACAGCAGCCGAGTCGGTCGCCGACGGCCCGTGGGATGGAACAGTGTGCCGACCTGCCCACCCGCCAGTGCTGCCTCCGCCTGATCGGCGGTGGTCAGAACGACCGGAATCCCGGCGGAGGTCGCAATCCGCGCCGCGTCGATCTTGGTGACCATCCCTCCGGTGCCAACCGCAGTGCCGCGGGTCTCAATATCGACATCGGCAAGATCCACCTCACCCCACACCTCGTTGATCTTCCGCGCCTGCGGCTTGGCCGGGTTCATGGTGTAGAGCGCATCGACGTCGCTCAGCAAGATCAGCGCATTGGCGTGGACCAGATGTGCCACCAACGCAGCGAGTCGATCATTGTCACCGAATCTGATCTCATGCGTGGCAACGGTGTCGTTCTCATTGACAATCGGCACCACGCCGAGCTCCAGCAGCCGACCGAAGGTTCGGTACGCGTTGCGGTAGTGCGAATGGCGTGTCACATCGTCGGCAGTGAGCAGAACCTGACCCACCCGAAGCCCGTACCCGTCGAACAGCTGCGTGTAGTAGCCCATCAGCAGGCCTTGACCGACTGAGGCAGCCGCCTGCTGATTTGCAAGGTCACGCGGTCGCGTCTTGAGTCCCAAGGGAGGTAGCCCTGCGGCAATGGCACCAGATGAGACCAGCACAATCTCCCGACCGGCGAGCCTCGCCCTTGCCAGTACCCCAACCAGCTGCTCGATCCGGTGCGGGTCGATGCCTCCATCAGCCGTGGTCAGGGACGATGACCCGACTTTGACCACGACACGTCGGGCGGCTGCCAGTTCACTACGCATCATCATCAGCCGGCTGATCTTCGCCGGCCTCGTCGGCTGAGTGGTAGGCCCGATCCCTCTCCCGCCGGCGCCGTGCAGCGGGTCGTTCTTCGCTCAACCGCTGGTCTTCGCCGCGCCGGCTGAGAATCTCCGCGCCGATCTCCATCTGTGGGGCGAAGTCAAAGATCACGGCATTCGCACCGCCGATAGCGACACCATCGCCGGGCTCGGCGCCGAGCTCGAGCAGCCGGTCTTCGATCCCAATCCGGTTCAGTCGGTCGGCGAGGTAGCCAACAGCCTCGGCGTTGGCGAAATCGGTCTGCTGTACCCACCGCTCCGGCTTGTCGCCGCGAACGCGCCATAGCTCGCCCTCCCGCTCCACGCTGAACTCGGCCTGGCCGTGCAGCGGCTTTGGCCGAATGACGATCCGAGTCGGCGGCGGCGGTGGTGCAGAGTCACGGCGAGCCTTGACCAGCTGAGCCATCGCGAAGATCAACTCCCGCAAGCCCTCGCCACTTCTGGTGGAGATCGGAAAAACCTGCAGCCCTCGGTCATGCACATCACCCGAGGCCATTTCGGCAACCTGCCTGGCGTCCGGGATGTCGATCTTGTTCAAGGCGACGAGCCGCGGTCGGTCCTCAAGTCCTCCGTGCGTCTTGAGCTCAGCCTCGATGACATCGAGATCGGTGAGCGGGTCGCGGCCCGGCAGATAGGTGGCGCAGTCGATCACGTGGACGATGGCTGCACATCGTTCGATGTGGCGCAGGAAATCGAAACCGAGACCCCGTCCTTCGCTGGCTCCCTCGATGAGCCCCGGTACGTCCGCGACCGTGAAGCTAAGGTCACCGGCAACAACAACCCCGAGATTGGGCACCAGGGTGGTGAAGGGGTAGTCCGCGATCTTGGGCCTGGCGCGGGAGATCGCCGCCACCAGTGACGATTTTCCGGCGCTCGGGAAACCCACCAACCCGATGTCGGCGATGACCTTCAACTCCAGGTTGATCGTGCGGGTTTGGCCCTTCTCACCGAGCAAGGCGAACCCAGGGGCCTTCCGGCTCGGTGAAGCTAGCGCCGCGTTGCCGAGTCCGCCACGGCCACCCTGCGCGACAACAATTTCAGCGCCGTCGGCAGTCAAGTCGGCAATGAGCTCACCGGTGTCGGCGTCGGTCACCAATGTCCCGGGTGGTACCGGGAGGATGACGTCCTCGCCGCGAGCGCCGTTGGCATGATTGCCGCGACCCGGCTCACCGTTGGTCGCCCGCCGATGGGCCTGACGGTGGTAGTCGACCAGCGTAGTCAGCCGGTGATCAACACGGAGGATCACTGAGCCACCGTCCCCGCCGTTGCCGCCGTCCGGACCGCCGAGCGGCTTGAACTTCTCACGATGAGTGGAGGCACAACCATGCCCGCCGTTGCCGGCGTAAACGTGCAGCACGACCTGGTCCACAAAGGTGGGGATCGCCATGGCTGAAGCCTCCTTTCAGTGATCAGAAAAGCGCAAAGGGTGGCCCAGACGCTGGGCCACCCTTTCGGCGATTTTGGTGTGTGGTTACTTTGCCGAGGTGGTGGCCTCGGCTGGCCCGGAAAGATCGGATGCGGAATCTGATGCGCGGGGGGTCACGTTCACGACCCGACGGCCGCGCCGAGTGCCGAACTCGACATGCCCCGCGACCAGCGCAAACAAGGTGTCATCGCCCCCACGGCCCACACCGTCGCCCGCATGGAAGTGGGTGCCGCGCTGCCGGATGATGATCTCCCCGGCGTTGACCAGCTGGCCGCCGAACCGCTTGACGCCGAGCCGCTGCGAATTGGAGTCCCGACCGTTTCGGGTCGAGGACGCTCCCTTCTTATGTGCCATGTCGTCGCCTCAGCTCTTGATGTCTTTGACCAAGACCTTGGTGTACCGCTGACGGTGACCCTGGCGCTTGCGGTAGCCGGTCTTGTTCTTGAACTTCAGGATGCGGATCTTGGGGCCCTTGGTCTCGGCAAGCACCTCGACGGTCACCGCTGCCGAGCCGAGCGCCGATGCATCTGAGGTGACGGTGTCACCATCGACGACCAGCAGTGGTCTCAGGCTGATGCTGGAGCCGACCGCGTCGTTGCGGCGGTCGATCTCGAGGACATCGCCGACAGCGACCTTGTGCTGG
>DATEWO010000027.1:0-14099 GCA_035257925.1 Propionibacteriaceae bacterium
TCTCCAGCCCGGCGAGGCACCCAGGCCAGCCTCGCGCCAGTGCGCTCGGCGAGTCGCAGACACGCACTGAGCGTCCCGGAGAGACCTGCGGCCCGTTCGCCGACCAAGATCACCGAGTTGGCATCAAGGCCGATCTCGGCAATCCGGTCGTCGGCCGAGTCGTCCTCCGAGTTGAGCTGGTCGAGGAGCGAGGCTTCGTCACCCGGAACGCAGGCAATGAGTTGGGCACCCATCTTTCGCGTCCCATTGCTGGCGTACGGCGCCAGGGTCCAGGTGGCGAGCTGCTTCTTACGGAAGGCCTTGCGGAGCCGGAGAAAGATCATGCCGGCTTCTTCTTCAGGCTCAAGGCAGACCAGCAGGACTGCGCTGGCATTTTCAAGATCAGCAAAGCTGACACTCTGCTCAGTTCCCGCCACGGCGTGGGCCAGGAAGTC
This sequence comes from Propionibacteriaceae bacterium, assembly GCA_035257925.1. Classification (GTDB taxonomy): domain Bacteria; phylum Actinomycetota; class Actinomycetes; order Propionibacteriales; family Propionibacteriaceae; genus Microlunatus. Next base: position 435 of record DATEWO010000027.1, read on the forward strand.
GGCTTCCTCAGCTGAATGCTGGCGTGCCCGGAAGTCGATGTTGTTCGTGCCCAGCACCGCACGCGCGAACTTGGAATAGCCGTACGCGTCTTCCAGCGTCAGCCGGCCCCCGGTCAGTACCCCGACCGAACTTCCGGCTGCCTTGAGGCCGCGTACGGCAACGTCAATCGCCTCGGGCCAGGAGGCCGGGCGGAGCACATTGCCGTCCCGGACGAGCGGACGGGTGAGGCGGTCCTCGCCGTCCCCGTAGCGGTGAGCGAAGCGATCCTTGTCGGTAATCCATTCCTCGTTGACGTCTGGATCGTCCCCCGCCAAACGTCGCATCACCTTGCCACGTCGGTGATCGACCCGGATCGCCGAGCCGCAGGCGTCATGTTCGGCGATCGAAGGGGTGGAGACCAGATCAAAGGGCCGCGACCGGAAGCGGTACGCCGCGCTGGTCAGGGCACCGACCGGGCAGATTTGGATGGTGTTGCCGGAGAAGTAGGACTCGAGCGGTTCCTTTTCGTAGATGCCGACCTGTTGCAGAGCACCGCGCTCGATGAGCGCGATGAACGGATCGCCCGCGATCTGTTCGGAGAACCTCGTGCACCGCGCGCAGAGCACGCAGCGCTCACGGTCCAGCAAGACGTTGGCGGAGATGTTGATCGGCTTGGGGTAGGTGCGCTTTTCGTCGGTGAACCGGCTTTCGGCGTAGCCGTGCGACATCGCCTGGTTCTGCAGCGGGCACTCGCCACCCTTGTCACAGATGGGGCAGTCGAGTGGATGGTTGATCAGCAGGAATTCCATGTTCCCGCGCTGGGCCTTGTCGGCAACCGGGGAGGTGAGCTGAGTCTTGATCTTCATCCCCGGCGCAACCTCGAGGGTGCAGGAGGCCTGCGGCTTGGGGATGGGACGCCCAGTGCCTCCATCAGGCACCTCGACCAGGCACTGCCGGCAAGCACCGACCGGGTCCAGCAGCGGATGATCACAGAACCGCGGCACCTCGACGCCGATCAGCTCGGCAGCGCGAATCACCAGCGTGCCCTTCGGCACTGATACCTCGATGTCGTCGATCGTGAGGGTGATCAGATCCTCGCGCTGCTCAACGGCGGCTTCGCTTTGCTGGTTGGCGATAACCGTCATAACGAGACCTCCCGTGCCACACAGTCCGCGAGCCGCGATACCTCTAGAAAACTCATGCTCCGGCTCCTGCGGGCTCGCGAACGAAGATGGTGCTGCGCTCGTACGGAAAGAGCTCCCAAGCTGGGGTATGCATGGCAGCTTCGAACTCGTCGCGGAAGTACTGGATGGCAGAGGTGATCGGCGAGGTCGCGCCGTCACCGAGAGCGCAGAAGGACCGGCCGAGAATGTTGTCGCAGAGGTCGAGCAGCTTCTCGATGTCTCCCTGCTCTCCGCGGCCCGCCTCCATCCGCTTCAGGATCTGTACCAGCCACCAGGTGCCCTCCCGGCACGGTGTGCATTTGCCGCACGATTCGTGCTTGTAGAACTCGGTCCAGCGCAGCACCGTTCGGACGACGGAGGTCGTCTCGTCAAAGCACTGCAGCGCTTTGGTTCCGAGCATCGACTTCACACCTGCGATGGCCTCATAGTCCAGCGGAACATCGAGGTGGGCGTCGGTCAGCATCGGTGTCGAGGATCCACCTGGTGTCCAGAACTTCAACTGGTGACCCTCCCTGATGCCACCCGCAAGATCAAGAACCTGGCGCAGTGTGATGCCCAAGGGCGCCTCGAATTGTCCCGGATTGGTGACGTGGCCCGACAGTGAGTAGATCGTCATTCCCTTGGACTTCTCAGTCCCCATCGAGGAGAACCAGTCATCGCCATTGCTGATGATCGATGGTACTGAAGCGATCGACTCGACGTTGTTGATCACTGTGGGACACGCGTAGAGGCCGGCGACCGCCGGGAACGGAGGCCGCAGCCGCGGCTGACCCCGGCGACCTTCGAGGGAGTCAAGCAGCGCTGTCTCCTCGCCGCAGATGTACGCCCCGGCACCCGCGTGGACGATGATCTCCAGGTCATAGCCGGTACCCAGGATGTCCTGGCCGGCGTATCCGGCGGAGTACGCCTCGCGAACGGCTTGCTGCAGGCGGCGTACCACATGCAGCACCTCGCCTCGGACGTAGATGAAGGCATGGTGGGCGCGGATCGCGTACGCCGAGATGATCACTCCCTCCACCAGCGTGTGCGGGGAGGCCATCATCAGTGGGATGTCCTTGCAGGTACCCGGCTCGGATTCGTCGGCGTTGACTACCAGGTACTTGGGCTTGGGGTTGTCCTGCGGGATGAAGCTCCATTTCATCCCGGTCGGAAAGCCCGCGCCACCGCGCCCGCGCAGGCCGGAGTCCTTGACCAGAGCGACGACATCGGCTGGATCCATCTGCAGCGCCGAGCGGACTGCCTCGTATCCGCCGCGACGCTCATAGTTCGTCAGCTTCCAGGCACGTTCGTCCCCCCAGTTCGCGGTCAGCACAGGGGTCAAGAGGCTGCGTCCTGAGCTCGTCGAAGGATCGGTCACTGGCCCTCCTCATCCTGTCGGGCCGCCACCTTCTTTGGGTCCGGAGCCTTCCAGCCGTGTTCCTCCGCAATGCGCAAACCGAGCAACGACGGCCCGACGGCGGTAGGGCCTTCGTCGGCACGTTCGTCGGGGAAGCCGGCGAGCACCCGCTCGGCCTCCTTCCAGGTACACACCCGCGCGCCACGCGTGGACTGCACTTCGACACCGGACCGCAACTGATCAACTACCTCGGTGGCCTTTTCGGGCGTGGTGTTGTCGAAGAACTCCCAATTGACCATCATCACGGGCGCGAAGTCGCAGGCGGCGTTGCACTCCACGTGTTCCAGCGTGATCTTGCCGTCCGCGGTGGTTTCGTCGTTCCCGATCCCTAAATGATCTTGGAGCTTCGCGTACACTTCGTCGCCGCCCATGATCGCGCAGAGCGCAGTGGTGCAGACTCCGACGTGGTACTCGCCCACCGGTCGCCGCTTGTACATGGTGTAGAAGGTCGCGACGCCACTGACGTCGGCAGCGGTGAGGCCCAAGATCTCAGCGCACGCCTCGATGCCAGCCGGGGTCACCCGGCCCTCGACGCTCTGCACCAGATGCAGCATCGGCAGCAGCGCCGAGCGGGCCTGCGGATACCGCTCCGCGATCGACCGCAACTCCTCCAGCGTCGCCTCAGTGATCTTCGTCTCGGTGACGCCGTAGTCCAGGCTCGGCTCATTGAAGTGCGTGACAAAGTGCCCGTGTCCAACCAGCTCCTCCGACGCCACATCCCCGCCAGCATGCCCATTCGGCGTCGACGGCAGCGGCTCGATGAGATTGCTCATGCTCGCCTTCCGCTCATCGCTCATCTCCTCGAAAAGTGGTCAGATACGACAGGGCGGAGATCCGATTTCGTGTTGCTGGTGACCACTTTTTGTAAAAGGTGACCCTTGCGCTCATCGATCAACCCCGCCCATGACCGGATCCAGCGACGCAACGGCAACCACGACGTCGGAGACCATGGCGCCCTCGCACATGGCGGGCATCGCCTGCAGGTTGGTAAAGCTCGGATCGCGGAAGTGCGCGCGGAAAGGGCGGGTTCCGCCGTCGGAGACTACGTGGGCGCCGAGCTCCCCACGCGGGCTTTCGATGGGGACGTACGCCTGACCCGGCGGCACCCGGAAGCCCTCGGTGACCAGCTTGAAGTGGTGAATCAGTGCCTCCATCGACTGGCCCATGATGTGCTTGAGGTATTCGTTGGAGTTGCCCATGCCGTCGGAGCCGATCGACAGCTGCGCCGGCCAGGCGATCTTCTTGTCGGCGATCATGATCGGCGCGCCCTGCAACTTCTCCAGCCTCTCGACACACTGCTCGATGATCTTGAGGCTCTCCCACATCTCGTTCAGCCGGATCCGGAACCGCCCGTACGCGTCCATGGTGTCCCAGGTCTGCACCTCGAAGTCGTAGGTCTCGTACCCGCAGTAGGGCTGCTTCTTGCGCAGATCCCAGTCGTATCCGGTCGATCGTAAGACCGGGCCGGTGATGCCGAGGGCCAAACAACCTGCAAGATCGAGATGGCCGACGCCGGAGAGCCGGGCTTTGAAGATCGGGTTCTCGTTGCAGAAGGCCGCGTACTCCGGCAAGTGCTTCCGCATCCACACGACGAGATCTTTGACGAACTCCAGCGCATTGTCCGGGAGATCCTGGGCGACACCGCCCGGGCGGATGTAGGCGTGATTCATTCTCAGACCCGTGATCAACTCGAACGCGTCCAGCACCTTCTCCCGCTCGCGGAATCCGATGGTCATCACGGTAAGCGCGCCGATCTCCATGCCGCCGGTGGCGATGCACACCAGATGAGAGGAGATGCGATTCAGCTCCATCATCAGCACCCGGATGACATTGGCCTTCTCGGGGATCTCCGCCTCGATGTCGAGGAGCCGCTCCACACCCAAGCAGTAGGTGGTCTCCTGGTACAGCGGCGAGAGGTAGTCCATCCGGGTACAGAAGGTGACCCCTTGAGTCCAGTTGCGGAACTCCATGTTCTTCTCGATGCCGGTGTGCAGGTAGCCGATGCCGCAACGGGCCTCGGTGACCGATTCGCCTTCCAATTCCAAGATCAACCGCAGTACGCCGTGCGTGGAGGGATGTTGCGGACCCATGTTGACCACGATTCGCTCGTCGCCACGCTCGGCCTGCTCGGAGACGATGGAGTCCCAGTCCTGTCCGGTGACGGTGTAGACGTGGCCCTCGGCCGCGTCGGCAGCGGCACCATAGGGATCTTCTTCTGAGCCAGGCGCGGGACCGGCGGTCCGCTCGTCGGTCGTGCTCATGAGTACGACCTCCTCTGATCTGGTGGGGGAATGGTTGCGCCCTTGTACTCCACCGGGATGCCGCCAAGCGGGTAGTCCTTGCGCTGCGGGTAGCCGGGCCAGTCGTCGGGCATCAGGATCCGGGTCAAGGCCGGATGGCCATCGAAGATGATGCCGAACATGTCGTAGGTCTCGCGTTCGTGCCAGTCGGCGGTGGGATAGGTCGCGACTACCGATGGGATGTGTGGGTCGCTGTCGGGCGCGGATACTTCCAGCCGAATTCGCCGGTTGTGGGTCATCGACTGCAAGTGGTAGACCGCGTGCAGCTCACGGTCCTTGTCGGCGGGATAGTGCACCCCGGACACGCTGCTGCAGAACTCGAAGCGCAGATGAGCGTCGTCCCTGAGGTATCGGACCAGCTCTGCCAGGTGCTGCCGCGCGACATGAAAGGTGATCTCCCCGCGATGGATGACGACCTTGGTGATCACGTCGCTGAAGTTGGGAATCAGCGCACCGATCCGCTCATACACCTGATCCCACCAGCCACCGAACGGCGGGATGGCCGCAGCCGGGAATTCCACAACACGAGTCAGCCCGCCATACCCCGAGGTGTCGCCGCTGCCCTTGACGCCGAACATGCCCTTACGGACCTGAAGCACCTCCGCAGTCGGCTCAGCGGCTGCTAATTGCGCTTCATCCTCTTCAGCCGCGGTCGCTTCAGAACTGACGGCGGGCGCCTCACCTGTGATGGACTCCGGCTTGGTTTCGGCGTCCGGCTCGGATTCGCCCTCGGGCACCGCGCCTTTGATCGGTGCCTTCTCGTCTGACTCCTCATGTATGTGAGCTGAGCTTGTGGAAGCGCCCTCGTCCGGAGCCTGCGCTGAGCCCTTCGACGAGCTCAGGACGGCGCTTGTCGAACCGCCTTCATCGCGCCCTTCGACAGGCTCAGGGCTCATCTCTTGCGGCTCAGGGCTCATCTCTTGCGGCTCAGGGCGCGGCTCCTTGGGCTCAGCCGCAGCCGCCTCGGGCTTAGGCGGTGAAGTCTTACGCGTCCGCTTCCGAGGCGGCTTGCGCGGGGTGCCTTCGCTCATCGAAGCAAGCCCTTCTGCTCGATAAGCGCGGGCGCCTCCAGCTGCCGCTGCTCCGCCTCCTGTGCGGCCTCGATCGCGTTGAGTCCGATGGGGGTGTGCCGCACTTTGTCGCGCAGCTTGAACATGGCGTCCACCAGCATCTCCGGCCGCGGCGGGCAGCCGGGCAAGTACATGTCGACCGGGACGACGTGGTCCACTCCTTGCACGATCGCGTAGTTGTTGAACATTCCGCCGGTGCTGGCGCAGACACCCATGGCAAGCACCCACTTCGGATTGGGCATCTGGTCATAGATCTGGCGCAGCACGGGCGCCATCTTCTGGCTCACCCGGCCGGCGACGATCATCAGGTCGGCCTGCCGAGGCGAGGCGCGGAACACTTCCTGACCCCAGCGACCGGAGTCGTAGCGCGGCGCGCCGTACGTCATCATCTCGATGGCGCAGCAGGCCAGACCGAATGTCGCAGGCCAGAAAGCCGCGCTCCGCATGTAGCCAAACAAATTCTCAACGGTGGTCAGCAGCACACCGCTGGGAAGCTTCTCCTCGAGGCCCATCTCAGCCAACACTCCTGATTGCTTGCATTCTCAATCCCAATCCAGCCCACCCCGGCGCAACACGTAGAAGTAGGCAATGAAGACCGTGCCGATGAACAAGATCATTTCGACCAGCGCGAAGGTGCCCATGAGGTCAAACGCCACCGCCCACGGATAGAGGAAAACGATCTCGATATCGAAGACGATGAAGAGCATCGCGGTGATGTAGTACTTCACCGGGAACCGGCCACCACCGATGGGCTGCGGTGTCGGCTCGATGCCGCACTCATACGAGTCGTATTTGGCTCGGTTGTATCGCCCAGGGCCCACCAGCACGCTGGTCAGAATGGTCAGCGCGACAAAGCCTGATGCAATCGCCAGCAAGATCACGATTCCGATGTACGGACTCACCGGCCAGCCCTCCTTCCCCAGCCTTTCATGGTGCTCATGCCGCCGGCGCAATCCGGGACAACGAGTTGATCAACTTATCCATCGCGTCGCCGTCGTGGGCATCGGTCAGATTGGCGAGCAGCTTCAATGTGAACCGCATCAAGGTTCGCCGGGGCAGCCCGTACGTGGTGCAGACGCGCATCACCCGCGGATGGCCGATCAGCCGGACGAAGGTGCGACCCAATGTGTAATACCCGCCGAGCTCAGCCTTCAGCCTGGTCGGATAAGACTCCAACGCCCGCTCCGCGGTTGGGCTGCCGGGACCCCGCTCGTGTGCCTCGGCCATCGCAGCTGCCGCGACCTCGGCGGACTCCATGGCGTACGCGATGCCTTCGCCGTTGAAGGGGTTGATCATGCCGCCAGCGTCACCGACCAGCAGTAAGCCGCGCTCGTAATGCGGCTGCCGGTTGAAGCCCATCGGCAGCGCCGCCCCTCGCACCGGGGTGATCATGTTAGAGCTCCGAAAACCCCAATCCTCCGGTGTGTTGTCAAGCCAGCGCTTGAGCAGATCCTTGTAGTCGGTCTTGCCGAAGGCCGACGAGGTATTGAGAATGCCGAGCCCGACATTGCAGGTGCCGTCGCCCATGCCGAAGATCCATCCATATCCGGGCAGCAGGGCGCTCTTACCCGGCTTGCCCTCCCACAGCTCCAGCCATGACTCCAGGTAGTCATCGCGGTGTCGTGGGCTGGTGTAGTACGTGCGTACGGCCACACCCATCGGCCGGTCGTCGCGACGATTGAGGCCCATCGCAAGGCTCAGCCGCGTCGAGTTTCCGTCGGCGGCTACCACCATTGGAGCGGTGAATTGCCGGCCATCCTTAGTGCGGACCCCAACGATGCGATCAGTGCGCGAGTCGATGATCGGCTCGACCACATTGCTGAGCTCATACAGGGAAGCACCGGCCGCTACCGCATGGCGCGCCAGCAACTGATCGAGGTCGGCGCGCGGCCTCACCAGGCCGTAGTGGGGAAAGTCGGCGAGATCGGGCCACTCCAGCTGGAAGGGCCGCTCCCCTCCGTAGATGCGCAAGCCCTTGTTGTGCAGCCAACCAGCAGCTTCGGAGGTGTCGATGCCGAGTCGGATCAGCTGCCTCGTGCCCCGTGGGGTGAGCCCGTCGCCACAGACCTTCTCCCGGGGGAACCGGCTTTTCTCCAGCAGCGAGACTTGCAGGCCGTGGCGAGCCAGGTGGGTTGCCACGGCCGAACCGGCTGGGCCCGCACCCACCACGATCACATCGGCGTCAGTGATGCGCGCTGAGCCCTCAGGGCGCATCCGCCCGTTCACCGACATGGCGTCTCCTGCTGTTTCCCGGGACTTAGTGAAAAACTTCACTAAGTCATCAAGCACGAGTCTACGACTCTCACCGACATGTCGTCGTCTTGGGTGCAAAGACACTCCAGTCGAGCTACATCTCAACCCTGTAAGGAGTTCCGTCGGATTTAGGCACCGCGGACGTTGCGTAAATCTTGATCGTCCAGACGGATGTCAAAGCTCTCAGCAGGACGGACGGCACGGAAGTAGTGGGCCTCGCCACGCTCCCAGAAGCGCTGCCAGTCCGGATCGTTCTCCCGTGCTGCGTACCGGCGGGCACGGACCTGGGGATCGGCCCCGAGGTAGACGGCAACATCAACAAGATCGGTGAGTTCCGGCCGTGCGGCGTAGACACCTTCCACGATGATCACATCAGCGGGAGGAATGATCTTCGGCGGTGCCAGCCGGCCGTCATCGGCATCCCAGTCATAGGGCGGGAAGGTGGCTGACCGCCGGGCCCGCAGGGGCAGCAGCGCTTCGGCTCGTAGCCGTTCCCAATCGATCACTGCATCCGCCACCGCGGCGTCCGACATAGCCTCGCGCTGCGGCACAGTGAGTCTCGGCAGTGTGTGCCGATAGAAGTCATCGCCTTCGACCACCGCCGCCGCCCCAGATCGAAGTGCCAACGCGGTCGCAAGAATTGACTTGCCTGCGCAGCTCGGGCCATCGATGGCAATAACGACTGGTGAGCCGGAGGCCCCCGCCTGGCGTTCGGTTACCACGTCCATGATCGACAACACCGCAGCCGAAGACCGCAGCCGCCATACCAGCAGCTGGTCGGCGGTGTCGATGTCCCAGAGCTCAGCCGGCGCCAGCTCCTGGGTGACCAGGCCGGGTCGAAGCACATCGAGCAGCCGGCGCGCCGAGACGCCGGCAGCACCACCAGGTCCTGCGGCTGTTAGCAACGCCTCAGCGGCAGCGGGTCGCAATGCAAGCTGCAGCGGCTGCTCCCGACCGTGTGCGTCGACGCCGACAACCGCTTGAGCGCTCGGCTCATCTTCTAAGCGGCCGAGCAATGTGCGCGCTGCCTGGCCGCCGAGCGGCGCATCCGCCGGCAGGACGACGATGACGTCAGCGGATTCTGCCAGCGCTCGACGCACTCCGGCGATCATTGCGGCGGCCGGTCCACCGCCCGGAGGATCCTCTGAGGTGAAGATCACCCGACGAGTCACCTGGCGCATGGAGCCGACGACTACGACGAGGAACTGTTCCGGCAGCGAGGCCAGTGCGCGGTCCAGCAACGGCTGGTCTTCCACCAGTTGGGCAAGCTTGTCCGGAGGGAAGCGGTGCGACGCGCCACCCGCCAGGACCACCGCGGTGACCTTGGATCTGCGAGGCCGTGTAGACAGTACGTTCGTGACCGCTCTTCCGAGCACCCTCACAACTTTGTCAAACTCGGTCTCGCGCCGGGCTTCCGGCCCGTGGTTCACAGTCGCGGGCCTGGCGGTCGTTTTCTGCGTGGCGTTCGCTGCCCGATTGATTCCGCTGCTACGCGGCGGTGGTTTGCACGCGATGGGTAACTACGACGACGGAGTTCACTACGCAGCGGCCATGGGCCTGGTGCATGGGTTACTGCCGTACCGGGACTTCCTGCTGCTACACCCACCAGGTGTTCCTCTGCTGCTCGTTCCGTTCGGATGGCTGGCTGAGGTGCTCGGCGAGCCAGACGCGATGGTCGTTGCTCGACTGTGCTGGATGGCCATCGGCGGGCTGAACGCCGTCCTGTGCGGACTGGTGCTGCTTCCGCTGGGTCGACTGGCTGCCGTGCTGACGGGGCTGATGTACGCGGTGCACTTCGCTGCCGTTTACGTCGAGCACACAATCTTGCTGGAGCCGCCTGCCAGCACAGTGCTGCTGCTCGCGTTGGTGATCACCCGGGCGCTCGGGCAGGGCGATGGCGTGGGCACGGCGCACTACGTCGTTGCAGGGCTACTGCTCGGGCTGTCGCCGACCCTGAAAATCTGGGGCGTGCTGGCCGTACTGGTCGTCGCTGGTGGTCTCGCCTGGCGCCGCGGTCCCCGCCGTGGGCTCACCGTTCTGCTGAGCGCCGTGGCATCGTGCACGGTTGTCTGCCTGCCCTTCTATCTGGCCGCGCCGCGGGCGATGTGGCAGATGGTCGTGGTCGACCAGCTCAGTCGGCCACGCGGCAACCTGGTACCTGTTCAACGCCTCGACGACGTTCTTGGTCTGAGTCTGTGGACCGAGCAACCGCGGCCACACCTGGGCACTGCCCTGATGGCCGCCCTACTGCTCGCATCCCTGATCGTCTGCCTGCTAGTACCCGCGCTCCGACTGCTGGCCGCGTTGTTCATCAGCTATGCGCTTCTGCTCGCCGTCTCACCGGTGTGGTTCCTGCACTATGCCGGGGCCATCGCAGCCCCCTTGGTATTGGTGCTCGGTGGCGGCCTAGCCGTCGCACTCCAAAAAGCGGCGACAATTGGACCTTGGCTGTCACGGGCACTGGCGGCGCTGGCCGCTTTAGCAGTGTTGCTGAGTGCGTGGCCGCTGACTCAGCATCGTCAAGGCCGGCCTTTTCCCGGTCCGATCGCAGCCGCGGTCGTGGCGGATCTGCCCGGCTGCGTGACGACTGACTACCCGATGACCTTGATCCAGATGGACATGCTGCGCCGCAACCTGGAACGTGGCTGCAGATTCGAGGTCGACCTGGGCGGCGCCAGCTATCACCTCGAAGCCGGCGAATACGAAGACCAGCCCCGGGACAGCAACGAGGTGTGGCAGGCCTATGCCTTGGAGTATCTACGGACCGGGAATGCGGTCGTTATCGCGAGGTTCTCATCCGGTGTCGGGTTCAGCCCCGAGACCGCGAAGGTGGTGCGCGGGTGGCCTGAGCTGGGCCGTGCCGGGCGCTACGTCATTCGCAGGCCTCAACCGTGACGGTCGCTGAGATATGGCGCAGGGCGAGGCTTTTAGCTGAGCGAGTCCCGCATGGGAATCAGCTTGGCGTTCGACTCGGCCAGCTCCGCGGCTGGGTCGGATCCGGCCACGATTCCGCAGCCGGCAAAGAGCCGAATCTGGCGTGGGTCGGTCTCGCTGAGCTGACCGCAGCGCAGGGCGATCGCCCATTCTCCGTCGCCACTGGCGTCGATCCAGCCCACCGGTCCGGCGTAGCGTTCCCGATCGAGATGCTCCAGCTCCGCGATCAGCGATCGCGCGCTGTCGGTAGGCGTCCCACAAACAGCCGCGGTCGGATGAAGTGCCGCGGCCAGCGCCAGCGAAACCAGGCCCTTGTCAGCGACTCCGGTGATGTCGGTCGCCAGGTGCAACACGTTGGGAAGCTGCAGCACATAGGGCGCATCCGGCACGTTCATCCCCGAGCAGAAGGGCGCCAGTGCCCGGGCAACTGAGCGCACAGCGTACTCATGCTCCTCGAGGTCCTTGCTCGACTGAGCCAGCGCCGCCGCCAGATTGAGATCATGCTCATCGTCACCAGAGCGGCGGATGGTGCCGGCCAACACCCGGGAGGTGGCCAGGCCCGCTTCACGCTTGACCAACATCTCGGGGGTAGCGCCAACCAGACCGTCGACCGAGTACGTCCAGCACTGGGCATAGTTCTCCGCCAGTCGGGCGGCGACCCAACGCAAGTCGATGTCGTTCTCTGCGAAGGCCAGCAGGTCGCGGGCCAGCACTACCTTCTCCAGCTCTCCATGGCCGATGCGACGTACCGCCTCGGCAACAGCAGCCTCCCACTCCGGTCCGCTCAGCCCACCATCACCAAAGGTGACGTCGCGGGGCCGCTCGGGTGGGGTTGGCCCGCTGGACTCGGCCTCATTCCCAGAGGCCGGGCCGATCTCGGTTATCCAGGTCTGACCGTTCCGGCGTCCTACGACCGTCTGCGGCACGATGAGGCTGGACCGGCCTGCCGAGTTTGCCGGGTCGAAGACGAAGCTGCCGTACGCCATCAGGCCAGCGCCCGCGGTGGGGCGGTCCAACTCGGCGGCTACCTCAACCTGAGCCGCCAGGTCCGACCACCACTCAGCCGCCTCCGCAATGCTGGTGGGTTTGAGCCGAACGACTTCTCCCCAACCGACCAGGCCATCGCCGTGGCGCAACCAGACGTAGCAGTCCTTTGGCGGTAGCAGGGCCAGCAAGGAACCTGGATCCTGGATTGCACGAGTCCGCACCTGCAGCTGCGGCGGGGCCGGAGCCGACGAGGTCACGGGGCACAGCGTAGCTGTGGCTCCGGAGCCCACCAACGTGCCCGGCGCCTAGAGGCGCAATTTGTGATTGCTTTCACAATTCCTCTCCGACTACCGCTTACGCTGCTTGGCTGCTGCGGCCGCCTCGGCGCGCTGTTTCTTTTCCGCTGCCAGCTGCTTTTGCTGTTCCGCCTGGCGCGCCCGCAAGGTCTCAGCATCCATGGAGTTGAGCAGAATCATGGCCGCGATCGTTGCGATGAGCAGCGACCAGAACGGCGAGAAGCCCAACAGCAAGGGCGCTGTAGTCAGCAGGCAGACGTCGAAACCGCGGAACAGGTTGGTCACCAGGCCCGGAGGGAACGCGCCCGCCTGACTGGCCACCATAGGTGCTCCGAAGTCCACGCCTTTGGCCTGCGTCCAACGGACCGCCGCCAGCAGGCCGGCAGCTGCTGTAGCAACGGCGATGAAGGACGCGTCAGGCACCGTACGCTGCACAGCCCCGTCGCCGAAGCCGAGGTATGCCGGCGTGGTCGCGACGGTCCATACTCCTGCCAAGATCGCAGGTACCGCAATCGATGCCAGCTTGATGCGGGCCAGCGAGAACGGAAGGCAGCGGGCCAGCCCCCCGGTGCGGGTCAGCACCCGGAGCCCGCCAAGCAGCGGGATCATTGCGCCGAACAGGGCGAGAGCGGCCACGACCGGGGTGAGGGTGCTCATGCCCAGCGCGTCGCACGCGTACGGAACAACGATCGTCCCGGCCAATACGAGTAAGGGTTGCGGGAACCGCCACAGCCGCTGCCATTCCCGCCAGATGATCGCCTCAAGGCCCAATCCCTTGCCACGTTTGGGGTTTACGTGGCCGCGCTCAATGGCGCGACGCTCGACAACAATGTCGCGGGCCAGTCCGATGTCGAGTGCGAAGAAGGCGCCGGAAATGCCGCTGACCAGGGCCCCGCCGCTGAGCAGCCTGGCCCGGCGAATCTGCCCCAGCCGGAGGGCGGCCAATACCACGCTCGCCGCCAGCACCGGAGTCGAAGCCGCGATCATGATCACGCCGAGCTCGATGCCGAGATTGTCTGACAGGCCTAGGCTGAACCACCCTGCCGCCACACCCACCACGCTGAACAGGGCACCGACGCCCAGCAGTCCGAAGATGTAGGTCGCCACCCGCGTCAACACGTGCCGGTCGACACCCTGCTGGGCGGCAGCGAAGGCGACCGATGCGGCAGCCGATAGAGCCGTGGCGGCCGCCCACACCATCACCTCATTCCTTCCCGATCCGGTCAGGGCCGAGACCAGTCCGCCAACCAAAGCACCGCCCAGAA
>DATEWO010000028.1:0-9894 GCA_035257925.1 Propionibacteriaceae bacterium
AACCGCCGTAGCTGTGGACCAGCGCGAAGTCGGCCTCGGTCTCGACGTCGCCGAGCAGAGTGTCGAGGGAGACCCCGCGCCAGACCGTGTCCAACTTGGACCAACGGGTCACGCAATGGATGTCGGCTGTTATTGACTCGGCCGGCAAAGCCATGAGCTCTGCCCAACTCCACTGACCGCCTTCGTCCAGCTCAGTGGTGATAGTGAACGCCCAGGCATCGAGCGGTATGCGGGGGGTTGGTCCGGCCGAAAGGACTGGGAAGTCGTCGGTGAGGTACTGGCCCGGCGGCAGCTGCCGGCCACTGTCACGCCTCCGGCCTTGGAAGCCCCTGCTCACGGTGCTCATCGCGCCTCCTTGTGGGACGGCGGTGCGTCCGCTTTGTGGTCACGGCTGCAATGTGATCATCCTCGCGTGCTGGGACTCGTTCTGGCCAGTCTGCAGGGCATACGCCGCTGGCGTACGCAGAGCGCTGAGCGGCCGACTCTCAACCGACACCGAGTCGCTTCGCGTATTCCGGCCCGAGGCGGCGGGCAGCCGCATCGCTCTCTTCGAGTGAAGGTACTGAGCCGGTGTCAAGCAGTGCTCGCAGTTGGTCCAGACACACGTGGTAACCGCCGGCTGCATCAGCCGCGACGTCGAGCTCAGGCGACTCCAGCCAGGTAGTGAAAGTCATCGTCGTGCCACCGTCGGTGGGATTGAGCTCGAACCGGAGGATGTCGCCACCCCAGGTCCATTGGAATATTGCCGGCGGATCCCACACCTCGATGCGACCGGTGAGGGGTGTCTCATCCAGCTCGTATTTCTCCACGGCCGCAGGCCAGAACGGCAGCTTGATCTCGGCGCCGGCACGACGCTCACCCACGATGTCGCAGGGCATCCAGAATTGCAGCTGGTCGGACTCGGTGATCGCTGACCAGACGCGTTCGAGCGGATGGGCGAACCGCCGTACGTAGCGGAGTCCAACGCGCTCGCCGTCGCGCAGTACTTTGCCCATCGACATTTCATCATTCGTCACGCTTGTCATAACTCCTCCATCTTGTCTAGGTGGCGCGCAAGCGCCTCGAAGCGATCCGACCACGCTGCCCGGTACGGCGCGAGCCACACGTCGAGCTCGCGCAGGGGTTCCGATCGGAGCTGGTACCACCGCTTTTGGGCATCGGGCCGAACGACGACGAGGCCTGCTTCACGTAGCGCCTTGAGATGCTTCGACACGGTGGGCTGGGCGATGTCGAGGACATCGACCAGATCGTTTACCGATCGGTCGCCGTCTCGCAGTAGGTCGAGTATCCGCCGACGGTTCGGCTCAACCACGACCTCGAATAGACTCGTCGGCATGCGCCTAGTATGCTTCATGGGCAATATTGCTGTCAAGCAATCTATAGGGCCAGATCCGCCTCTTCGCTGTCTGCGCTCTTGACAAGACCCGTGGCATGATCCAGCGGTGAGCAGCGAATCGGGCGAGATCGTCGTCGCACGTCCTGAGTCGCCTGAGCTGGGCCGGTACACCGCGGCGGCCTTGGTCTTCGGCGCGTCGGCAAGTGTGCTTGTCGTCGAGGTGGTGGCGCTGCGGCTGCTTGCGCCCTACCTCGGTTTGACGCTGGAGACGAGCACCCTGGTCATCGGAGTTGCCCTGGCTGCGATTGCCCTGGGCTCCTGGGCCGGCGGTCGGTTCGCCGATGTGATGCCACCGCGCCGAGCGTTGGGTCCGCTGCTGGCAGTGTCCGGTGTGGCAGTGGCGGCTACCCCGTTCGCGGTACGCGCGGCAGCCGCGTTCGATCGCGGCGCCGTCCTGATGATCGTCTCCATGTTCGCGATCATGGTGCCCGGCACATTCCTCGCAGCCGTGACGCCGATGGTTACCAAGCTGCGGCTGACCAGCCTCACCGAGACGGGGACGATTGTCGGAAGACTCTCTGCGATCGGCACTGCGGGCGCCATCGTCGGCACCGTCGTGACCGGTTTCGTGCTGATCTCACGGCTGCCGGTCAGCGGCATCATGGTGGGGCTCGGGGTGGCGCTGGTCCTCGCTGCGGCTGCGGTCGAGTTCCGGGTCCGCGGCTGGCGGTCAGCGGTCGCACCGGCGGTGCTCGTCCTCCTCGGGGGCGGTGCCGTCGCGATCGCGCCCGGCGGCTGCGATGTGGAGACGATCTACCACTGTGCGGTAGTCGTCCCTGACCCCGACCGGGCTTCCGGCAGGGTGCTCATTCTCGATGGCGCACCCCATTCCTATGTCGACCTCGAAGACCCGACCTATCTCGACTGGGACTACGCCAAAGCCGTCGCTTCGGTGATCGACACGTCCTACCCCGAAGGGCAGCCGCTGCGGGTGTATCACATCGGTGGCGGCGGGCTGACCTTGCCGCGTTATCTCGAGCAGGTACGCCCGGGGACGTCCAGCCTGGTGTCCGAGATCGATCCCGGCGTTGTCAAGATCGACACCGAGCAGTTCGGACTGCAAGGTGCGGAGGGCGTTGAGGTCCGCGTCGAAGACGCTCGGCTCGGACTGGGTCGGCTTGCCGATGACAGTCGCGACCTGGTGCTAGGCGATGCCTTCGGCGGCGTCAGCGTGCCGTGGCACCTCACCACACGTGAGACCGTGCGTGAGATCGCCCGCGTGCTCACCGCGGACGGAATCTATGTGATCAATCTCCTCGACTACGGACCGCTCGCGTTTGCGCGTGCTGAGGTCGCCACGCTGGCCGACACATTTGATCATGTCGCGCTCGCCACCGAGACCGACACATTGACTCATGGCGAGAAGGCCGGCGGCAACCTGGTCGTGATCGCTTCCGATGCCCCGCTCAACGTTGCCTCGATCGCCGCCAAGATCTCAGAGCGAGGGGCCGACTGGGATGTGATCATCGGCGCGGAACTCGCCGCATGGACTGGCGACGCCGCGGTGCTGACCGACGACTATGCCCCAGTCGACCAGCTGCTTACCCCGCACCCGAGTGGCTGAGGGGAGTTGCTGGCGGCCCCTCATTCTGGCCGGTTCTCCGCCGGCCCTGCGATCCGGTAGGGAGTGTCGAAGCCCAGGTACATGAGGTGCGCCACCATGCCGTCGGCAGCGTGTTTCAGGTTGTGGCAGTGGTCCATCCAAATGCCGGGGTTGTTTGCCACGAAAGCGACGTCGTAGCTCTCGTTGGCTGCGACGTTGAGTGAGTCGACCCACCAGGGGCTTCCGGTAGCAGTGACGCCGTCGCGCGCCAGCACGACCATGCGGTGGCCGTGGAGATGCATCGGATGCACCTCGGAACTGCGGTTCTCGATGTGTACCAACGCCACGTCTCCCTCGCGAACCACGAACATCGGCACGTTCGGATAGAGGTGGCCGTTGATCGACCACCACATCCCCGGACGGCCTCTGACGAAGCCGGGTCGGCGACCGATCAAATAGTCAAATCGGCGGATGGCCTGCGCCGGGTCGAAGCCGAGCGGGGCTGGCGAGCCGTACCCGAGCAGTTCCAGCTCCTCGCCAGGTTGCGGTGGCACCTCTATGTCGGTGCCCTCGGGTCCGATGATCACCGCCGTCGCCTTGGACAGCTGCACCCTGACCGCTGAGCCGTCAGCGGGCACCTGGGTTTCGATGTCGGTCCGGGCGCCCGCGGTGAGCGTGACCGCGCGATCGGACACCTCGGTGGGTCGGTTCACTTCGGTGCCGTCCACCGCGAGCAGGCGGAAGGACTTGCTGGTCCACAGCTGCATCGGCCCGTTGTCGGTGTTCGTGACCCGGACTCGAACCTGCTGGCCGGGTCGCGCCGGTACCCGAAGGTCCGCGGCCTTGCCGTTGATGGTCCGAACACCTCCGTACGTGTGCGCGATCGCTGACACGTCGACCTGCTGGGCGATGCCCGACTCCGGGGTCACCACCAGAGACCCGAGCAGCCCTCCGGCAACCTGGGGGTTGGAAACCTGATGGGAGTGATACCAGAAAGAGCCAGCCCGATCGGCGACGAAGCGGTAGGTGAACTCACCTCCGACCGGCACCGCGTCCTGAGTTACACCAGCGACGCCGTCCATGGCGTTGGGGACGTCGACGCCGTGCCAGTGCAGCGCGACACCGGCGGCGACAGAGTCATTGCGCAGATGGATCTCAATCAGCTGACCCTGCCTGGCCCGGATCTCCGGCCCAGGTGATGTGCCGTTCACAGTGAATCCGGCGATGGAGCGGCCACCGATGGTCAGCATTTCCTGTCGGGTTACCAGGTCGACCCGTACATCCGCCGGTCGCGCCGGGTCGACGACCAACTCGGTGATCGAGCGCGGTGGCCCTGAGTGGTGATCGTGCCCGTCGGCCTCCCCGTGGCCGCTGTGCCCAGCAACGTTGGGCTCAGGCTGGACGCCACTGCCGTAGTCCAGGTAGCCCATCTCCATCACCGAATACGCCGCCGGCATCCGGCTGGCCTGCCACATCCATGCCAGCGGGGCCACGATGGCAACGGTTGCCAGCACAGGTAGGGCCAGGCGCAGCAACCGCCGGCTGGGAGCGGCACTCATGCCGGATCCGGCCGCTTTGAGTGGTTGATCATCAGACAGGCGTGGCGGCCCGCACCGGCGGCTGTTCGTTGACAACCGGGGATGCCGCAGTACGGATCCGACGACCGGTGTAAAAGGCCGCGCCGAACAGTGCCAGGGCGTTGAGGCCGTGCAGCGCACCGGCGAATGGGAACTCATGACCCAGGTAACCGATCTGGCCCTGCGCGACCACGAGCACGAACACAATCGCGGCCCACTTGATCGCTCCATGCACCTTGGTGAAGAACGACACGATCAGCAGCAGCAGCGCGATCGCTGGCACCACGAAGGTCCCGTTGATGGCGTGGATGATGACGCCAAACACCTCAGTGAAGGGTGTTCCCTCGCTCTCCATGAGCGACTTGTCGAACACTCCGCCGGCGTCGACCCACTTGATGAGCCCGGCAATCGCCCAGACCATGACCATGGCTTGGATGGCCACCTCGGCGGCCACTATGTAGGCAAGCACCTTGTACGCGGTTCTCATGACATTCCTTTCTCTCTCTAGCTAGGGGAGTGCGATACGGGTTTGCCAAATACCAGGCGGGCCAGCACCAATGGCCACACCGGAAGGCCCAACCACCCAATGGCCCCGATGATGACGCCGGGCACGACGAAGGCGAGCTGTGCAGCCGAACCCGAAGGAAAGAGCAGACCGGCCGCAGCGATGACCAGACCCACTGGATAAGACACCCCGAGCAGCAATCCGAAACGGGTGACCGATCGCGGCAAGGTGCCGCGGCGGTGGCCGGTCGAGCTGACCGTGATCACCCAGGCGTAGACCACCAGGAACATCGCCACGACGAGCATGACCTGGACGTCGAACTCCAGGACGCCAGCGACGAGCAGCAGCTGCAAGATGGCGACTGCACCCATCGCCCCGACCGCCGCTGCCGTCGCAAGTCGCACAGATGGCAGGGGCGGCAGCCAGCTACGCAAGGCCAGCGCCACCGGAATGAACGTCACGAACTGCACGATGATCACCACATCGTTGGCGCTGCCAAGCCACATGAAGTCGTGGCCATCCTCGGCCAGTGGACCACTGACGCCGAACGGCTGCGCCAGCAAAAAGAACAGCACGAGCAGCACATTGGCTATCAACCCGGTGATGCCGGAGGCCAACGCCCACCGGACCGGACCGGCGGTCCGCTGCCGTGCAGGATACGTCTCGGTCAGCATGCCGCCAGGCTCAGTGGGGAGATATCCCGCTGTCACGGGACGATGTCCCGTTTCGATCGGGATTCTTCGGAAAGCCGCGTGGGCTGATTCAGCGCATCTTGGTGATCAGCTCAAGATCGCGACGCCTCGATCGAACTCGGCAGGCGCACCGGTGTCGACGAGTACGTCTGTTGGGGCCGTCGTTGGCGCATGGACGCGTACGCGGTGCTGGGGAGCCGGCTAGACCTGGTGGGAGAGCTCAACGCGATCACCCACTTGTAGAACGGATGAGCCACCCTTTTGGCAATCCTTTTTGATCTTGATCAATGCATCCCAGCGGCTCATGGACGGCCGATTCGCTGAGGCGACGAGCCTCACTGAAGAGGCGTTGCGGCTCGCGGGCCGGAGAGTGAGGCAGCCTCCTACCAGTTACACACTGGAGATACACATGCGGTACTATCATGCGTATGTCAACACGTATCCAGGTCGTCGTCGACCCGCGGGAGCGGGACGCGTTTCGCGCCCGGGCGATGGCCGAGGGGCGCACGCTGTCGGAGTGGCTTCGGGAGGCGGGTCGGCAACGGCTGAGGGAGTCCGCTCCAGCTCGGCTGACGGACCTCGACGCCCTTGACGCTTTCTTCGCCGAATGCGATGCAGCCGAAGAGGGCTCGGGTGCCGAAC
Source organism: Propionibacteriaceae bacterium (assembly GCA_035257925.1). GTDB lineage: Bacteria > Actinomycetota > Actinomycetes > Propionibacteriales > Propionibacteriaceae > Microlunatus. Next base: position 6,356 of record DATEWO010000028.1, read on the forward strand.
CTGACTGGGCAGAGCACCTGACGGTGATCGAGGAGTCCCTACGTGAGGGCCTGCCTCGACCATGATCTTCGTTGACACCAACGTCTTCATGTACGCCGTCGGACGGCCTCACCCCCTGCGCGATTCGGCGCGTGGGGCTCTGCGCGAGGCTCTTGGCGGGTCCTTTCCCATGGCAACGTCGGCCGAGGTGCTGCAGGAGCTGCTCCACGCTTACCTCCCTGTGGGCAGGCTGGCCACGCTTGACGCAGCGCTCCGGCTTGCAAACGATCTTGCCTACGTGTGGCCTGTAGAGCGGGAGGACGTCACCGCCGCCCGGGCGCTGCTCGTGCGGCACCCCACCTTGTCCGCCCGAGATCTGCTCCATCTCGCAACCTGCCAGCGGCACGGCGCCACACGCGTGCTCACCTACGACCGGCAGTTCGCGGCCGCATTCGCCGACTGAAGGGTCAGCCCGTGTGCCAGCGCCATGGTTTTGCATCACACATCGCGGGATTGAGATCCCATCAGCCGAGGTGGGGCTTGTGAGTGATGCATTTTCAGGGCCGTGGGATTGATCCTTGCTGTCCGCAATCGCCATAAGCACCACCAGAATTGGGTCGTGAGTGCGTCGGCGGAGGTGAAGGCGGCCCAGCCTCGCGCCTGGCGTGTGAGCCTCGCCCGCCGGGCACCGGCGATTGTCGCGGTCGTACTGGTTCTGCTCGGGGTCATCGCCGTCGCGGTGCGACTCGACGCACCATCTGACGGCACGGTCGTTTCGTTCTATCGAGTCGACGGTGTCGTCGTCGACGTAAACCCCATCGACGGTGCTGGACTCCACACCGGCGATGTCGTGACCGAAATCGCCGGACATCGCCTCGCCGACGGGCTGGGCGGCCTGGCGCGCCCGCAGCTGGGGGATGAGCTCGCGTACGACGTCACACGGGACGGCACCGTACGCGTAACGGTTCGGGTCAACCGCACGGACCCGTACCCGCTCCTGGTGGCCGGGTGGGGGAACCTCGTCTTCGTCTTCGCGCTGGCCGGATTGGCGACCGCGTTATTCCTGCGGCGGCCCGAGGAGCCGTCGACCACTCCGCTGCTGATCGCGGGGGCCGGCTTGCTCGGCAGCACGCTGGCATTCACCGCCGGCATTCCCGCGCTCACCCTGGCGACTGGCGGACCGGCGCTCTGGCTGTACAACCTGAGCGTGATCGGCGTCTACTCACTTGCCTGGGGACCAGTGCTCGTCTTTGGGCTACAGCTCTTTCGGCTCGGTCGAGCGCGCAGGCCCGGGCGAGCCATGGTCGCGGCGGCCTACGCCGCCCCTTTGGGGCTGATATTTGTCTGGATGATCGTCGCAGCAGCGCTCGCGCCCAACAGCCTGCGCTGGCTTGATCTCGTCTATACCGGGCAGACGGTTCTGGTCGCTGCGACGCTGGTGACAGGCGGGGTGCTGGGCATCCTGGCGTACCGGCGCAGTCCCGATCCGTTGACCCGCAGCCGGCTGCGATGGCTTGCCGGCGGCAGCATCGCGGCATGCGTCTTCGGTCTTGTCGGATGGCATCTGCCGGCGATCCTCACGGGAGAACAACTTCTGCCCTCCGGAGCGATCGGCCTGTCCGGTCTGCCATTCGTGGTGGCTATTGCGGTTGCGCTGCGTCGGCACCGGCTCTTCGACATCGAGCGGCTGGCAAACCGGTCCCTGGTCTACGTGTCTCTGGTCACCATCCTCGTTGCCGGGTACGCCGCGCTCGTTGCGCTGCTGGTCAGCGGGCTTCGCCTGTCCGGAACGGTTGCCGCGGCCATCGCTGCAGCAGCCGCCGCCTTGGCACTGGCGCCGCTGCGTAATGTCGCCCAACGCACCGTGAACCGGCTGATGTACGGCGATCGAGACGACCCGGCCGGAGTGCTGGCCCGTCTCGGGACGCGGATGCAGGCCGTCATGCTGCCGGGCGAGGTGCTGCCGGCTGTGGTGGAGACCGTGGCTCAGTCGCTCCGGCTGCCGTATGTCGCGATCGATCTCGCTGACGGAGCGGGCGACTTTCGGCTGGCTGCCGAACACGGTGTGCCGGTGGGAGCTGTGCACGCTGAGACGCTGACCCACCACGGAGACACCGTCGGTCGGCTGCGGGTGTCCGAACGTGGCCGCGACGATCCGCTTGAGCCTGCCGATCTGGAGCTCATTCGCTCGCTTGCTCGTGAGGTGGGTCCTGCGGTCCAGGCCGTACGGCTGCACGAGGATCTGCTCCGGTCGCGCGCGGAGGTCGTCGCCTTGCGGGAGGATGAGCGCCGCCGGCTGCGACGCGATCTCCACGACGGACTGGGACCGACGCTGGCGGCCATCCGTCTGAAGGCGGGACTGGCGGCTCGCGAGGTCCCGCCAGAGTCGCCGGCTCGGGGACTGCTGGGCGAAATCGACACTGAGGTCACAACCAGCCTCGCCGACGTACGGCGTCTCGTCGAGGCGCTGCGACCGCCGGCGCTCGACGAACTCGGGCTGCTCGGAGCGGTGCGGTCGCGGGCTGTGGCTCTGGCCGGCGAGATCGAGATCGACGTCGATGGATCGAGTCAACCCGGCCCGCTGCCGGCAGCGATCGAGACCGCCGCCTACCGGATTGCGGTCGAGGCCATGACGAACGCCGTGCGCCACAGCAATGGGACGCGCTGTACTGTGTCGATCTTGATCGGTGACGACGCCGTCGAGCTGTCGGTGCGCGATGATGGTCATGGCCTGAAGCCGGACCGTACGCCCGGAGTCGGGCTGCGATCGATGCGGGAGCGAGCGGCCGAGGTGGGCGGCACCCTGTCGGTACAGTCACCTCCGGAAGGTGGAACGGTGATCACCGCGAGATTGCCCCTGAAACTGGGAGGGCCAGTTGATCAAGCTGATCCTCGCTGATGATCATCCGGTGTTCGTCGGTGGTCTGCGGGCGGTCTTTGATGCCGAAGCCGACATTACGGTGATGTCGGTCGCCACCACCGGGCGCGAGGCGGTACGGGCCGCCACCGAACACCAGCCCGATGTGGCTGTGCTCGACCTCAACATGCCCGATGGCGACGGGTTGTGGGTCTGCGGACAGCTTCGGGCGGCGGGCTTGGCCACGCGGGCACTCATCCTCACCATGTACGACGACGACGAGAACGTGCTCGCAGCGCTCCGCGCCGGGGCGTATGGCTACACGCTCAAGGGATCAGGGCCGGATGAGATCGTCGCCGCTGTCCGTGCAGTCGCTCGCGGCGAGGCGCTCTTCGGCGCCGGGATCGCCGCTCAAATGCTCAGCCACTTCGGCCGGACGGCTGCGACGTCACCGTTCCCGCAGCTCACCGAGCGCGAGCACGAAGTGCTGGGATTGCTGGCGGAAGGCCGTGACAACGCTGCAGTCGCCCGCCGACTCGGAGTGAGCAGCAAGACGGTACGCAATCACGTCTCCAACATCATCGCCAAGCTGCACGTGGCCGACCGGTCAGGTGCCATCATCCGAGCCCGCGACGCCGGCATGGGCGGGGCCGGCGGCCCAACCTGACGCCGGCGCTTCCTGGACGACGACAGGCGGGCGGGC
>DATEWO010000029.1:0-4635 GCA_035257925.1 Propionibacteriaceae bacterium
GTTCGGCGAGCCGCTGGTCACCGAGAATGGGGTGAGTGATGGAGAAGGTGATGGTACGCAGAGCGCTGGCCGCCTCCATCACGTCCAATCGGAGCTGATCTTTATCTGGCTCGATCAACAAGGCGATGGCACTGTTGAGCAACTCATTGTCGGTCTGCTGCTTGGCGCGAAATCTGTCGTGATCATGGGCCTCGCTACGGAGCCGCAACGATCCGAACAGCGTGACAACCCTCCGCAGCCGGTTCTGAAGGATGACGACTGCCGCACACAACCGCTCCTCAAGCCCCAATCCCGGCTCGATCTGGGCCAGCTCATTGCAGGTGCGCTGGGTGTCAAAAGCATCCTCGATCACCGCATCGATCAAGGCTTCCTTGGTGGCAAAGGCTCGAAAGATCGTTCCTTCGGCGATACCTGCAGCCTCAGCGATCTGCCTAGTACTCACCTCGCGGCCGAAACGTTCGAGCAGGGGCTCCGTAGCGGCAATGAGTGCGGCTCGCCGCTCATCGAGAGGTAACGGGGCCGCACGGGTCACCACGCCAGCATAGTGAGTGAGCGCTCACTCAACAACTGAATCTGCAAAAGAAAAGCGCCTGTTACGGCACAACGGGACTATCGGAGGGCGTCGCGCGGTTAGGCCCACTGAGCACAACATGCACATCACAGTGTGCCGCTCGGCGATTCGTGAGAGGAGTAAGCGGTGGGTTTGGGCCAGCTGGCAGATGAGGTCTTCGAGGCAGTCATCTTCGACTTAGACGGAACGCTCATCGATTCAACCCCCGCGGTGGCTAGGGCCTGGACCACGTGGGCTAGTGAATTCGGCCTGGCCAGCATGGATAAGCACAGGCACCACGGCGTCCCCTCAGCATCGGTGGTGCGCGCTGTGATGCCTGACCATCTGCATGAGGCAGCCATACAACGCATCACCGACCTGGAGATCGCCGATGTTCACGACATCGTGGTCCTCCCCGGCGCGGTCGAGGCGCTGGCCTCCCTCAGGAGCGCGAAGAACGCGATCGCAACATCGTGTACGGTGCCGTTGGCGCAAGCGCGGATCGCAGCGGCGCAGCTGGTGCCGCCCTCGGTGCTCGTGACCGCGGATGATGTGGCGCATGGCAAACCCCATCCCGACCCGTTCCTCGAGGCGGCACGCCGGCTGGGAGTCGACCCGCGGCGCTGCCTTGTGGTCGAGGACGCCCCCAAAGGACTGGAAGCGGCCCAGGCCGCCGGTTGCTTCACCTTGGCCGTTGTCACCACCACACCACGCGAGGCGCTGGACGCCGATGCCATCGTTGCTGACCTTTCCGAGGTCCGGTTTGAGGTGGACGACGATGGGGTGCGGGTCAGCCTGGCGGAGCAGTTCGATGGTGCCCTTCGAGTGGCCCAGGTCAGCTAGGCCCTCTTCACCACTAGATCCAAGGTCAAGATCATCAGGCTGCCTGGCTGACTGCTCCTCATCAGAGGATCCCGGCATCGATGAGGTGGTGCTGGATGGCATATGAGGCTGCCGCCGTCCGGGAGTGGACACCCAGTTTGTCGAAGATGTTGCTGATGTGGCGATGTACCGTTCTCTCGCTCACGAACAGCTCGGCTGCGATCGCGTGGTTCGTCTTGCCGGCGGCGACCAGCCTCAGCACCTCGATCTCGCGTGCGCTCAAGGGGCCGGCCGCCTCGGTAGGGCGCAGCAGCTCCTCGACCCGTTGCAGATCAGGGCGGGCGCCAAGGCGGGCGAAGATTGATCGCGCCGACTCGAACTCAATCTGAGCGGCGTCCTCGTCGCCTACCGCCCGACACGCCAGGCCAATGAGGACCGATACCGTTGCCACCGCGTGGGGGACGTCGATCTCACGCCAGCACCGGGCCGCACTTCGGAGCAGTGTCAGGGCTGCGGCGGGATCTCCCTCGCTGAGAGCGACCGCGCCGCGGGCGGCGGCGAGCTCGGCCTGCACACCAGCTGATGTGTAGACCGCGGCGATGCCGGCCAGTTCGGCTGTCGCCCGCCGCGCGGCATCGATGTCGCCGGCCGCCAGCAAGATGGTGACGGCGGCGGTAAGCAGGTCGAGGCGGTCGAGCTGTGCCGGTGTCTCGGCGAGTGCGCGTCGGATGCCGAGCACCGCCTTGTCAACCTCGCCTTGGGCCAGCCGCAGCAGGGATAATCCCGGCTGGGTCGGCCCACCCAACTCTGCTGCCTGACGGTAGCTGGCCTCGGCCTCAGGGTTGCCGAGCAGCCGGTATATCTCGGCGAGCTGGTAGTGGGCGTGGCCGGCGACGAGCTGGCCGTAGTTTCCGCTGAGGTCGTCGCAGACGAAAGCCACTTCCTCCAATGCTTCTTGCCAAGAACCGCGCAGACACATCAGGTACGCCCGATAGATCCGGCAATTGCCGAAGTAGGCGCCACCCAGCCTGGGTAGCGAATCGAGCCAGGCCCCGAGAGCATGGGTCCACTCGCGGGCCCTGCCGAACTCACGGGCTTCGTGGCACGTGGCGATAGCGCTGCAGTAGAGCATGCTCGTCGCACGCGGGGATGTGTTGCGTTCCGCCACCGGGACCATCGCCTCGTCCAGCCGGCCGAGACCCTCCGTGAGCCGGCCCGCCTTGATCAAGACCCGCCCCCAGACCGTAGTCGCAAAGGCCACCAGGTCTGTCTCACCCCGCCGAGACCCGTCATCTGCGGCGCGCGCCAGCAACTGCGCAGCCTGGTCATACTCGGCAGAAGCAACCAAGAAGTAGGCCTCAGTGAAGAGGAGCCATCCGTGGTCGACGTCCGGGATGCTGCGTCGCACCTGTGCCGCCCAGCCGCTGGCCCGCGAGAACTCTGCGTTGACGATCAGGGCCTGGAACAGCCAGAAGGCGGATGTGACCGCCCGGTCTACCTCGCTAGCTGCTATGCGTGCGTTGAACGCACGCCGAAGCAGCTGGATCGCCTGATCACCGCGACCCAGGATTTGCGCAGCCTCGGCATAGCGTTCAAGATCATCGGCGGCCAGCGGCTCGGAGCGATCGGCAGCGGCGAACCGATCGCATGCCTCGGTCCAACGCGACTGCGCGTGCAACTCCTGAGCCTGGCCCAACTGGGTCGCACGATCCGCCATGGCGCCCCTTTCCCGGGCCATCATCCCGCCCAGAACGGCTGGGCGATAGAAGTACCCATTGCCCCTCGGTCAATCTGGCCTGACATGCCGATGTCGCGGTACGCGGCTGCACCACATATTTGCGGTATCCCCGAAGGTCGGGGTGAAAGTCACCAAGGAGACGTCATGTCTGCGCCATTCATCTTCATTGGAACCCACAAGGTGAAGCCGGGCAAACTGGAGGAGTTCAAGGCCTGGTTCGCCAACTACATCGACACCACTGTCGAGCCAAAGGAACCCCGCCTCCTGTCGTTCGAGGCCTATACGGACGCCGAGGCCAACACGGTTACGGTTGTCCAGGTCCACCCGGACGCGGAGTCAATGGTTCACCACATGAAAGTTATTACCGAGCACATCGCCACGGCGTACGCCGACTTCCTCGAACGGGAGAGCCGATACCAGATCTACGGATCACCGCGGGCTGGAGTCCTCGAGCTCATTCAGCAAACGGACGGCTCCGAAAAGGCGCCAACGAGCCAAGAGCCCTTTGCCGGCTTCACCCGGCTCGGAAAGGGCGCGGTCGCGGCTTGAGCCCGTTGTGCTAGCTGGAAGACCTAGCCAGTCTTACGGCGAAACGTCCGCTTGGTCTCAACCGGACCTTGCGTGTGCACGTGCTGTTGAGGATTGTCGATGTGGTCCTCGCCCTTGCGACCCTGCTTTGCGGCCAGGGCCTCCCGGAACTTGCGCTTGGTCTCCTCCTCTGGTGTCTGACCTTGCTCGGGTGCCGGATCTTGATCAGGTACTTGATCTTGATTGCTCTTCATGGGCGCGCTCCCCTGTGCTTTTGTGCGCGCCCGCGGGGGTTCAAGGGGGTCGTCCCCCTTGCTCTTCATGAGCGGGCTCCGGGCTGATCCCCAGCGGAGCCAGGAGATTGCTGCTCGGGTTCGCTTGACGGCCAGGAGCTCGGCGGCGGCCAGTTGCGAACGGTGTCTTCATCGCCCTCCAGTTGATCACTGAGCTCGATAGCTGAGCTGCCCTGCCCGCCCGGGTGTGCTTCGGCGTCGTCTTCTCCCGGGACCAGCTTCACCGCCGTGCCGTACGCTGCGACCTCGCTCAGCGACTGGGTAATCTCGCTGCAGTCGAACTTGAGCCCGACGACCGCGTCGGCACCGGCGGCCACCGCCATCTCGACCATCCGGGCCACCGCTTCTTGACGCGAGTCGGTCAGCATCACCACATAGCCGTCCAGCGGGTTCACGCCCCGCAAATCCGGCCGCAGTTCGCGGGTGCGCGCTACGACTCCAACCACGTCGCCGACTACGGAGGAGATCTCGCGACCCGGAACAGTCTCCATGGTCACCACTGGTAGCGGGCGCTGCATCACAGCGGGCTGCTTCATGGCAGGCGGTTGCGGAGTCCACTGCGTCGGCTGCTGCCCGTAAGGCCCCTGGCCGGGCTGACCGTACGGCTGTTGCGGCGGGTACTGACCCGGTTGCTGACCGTACGGTCCCTGCTGAGGAGGATACGGCGGCTGAGGTTGCCGTCCAGCTGCCGGTTGGCCGTACTG
>DATEWO010000030.1:0-9673 GCA_035257925.1 Propionibacteriaceae bacterium
GTGTCTTGTGCCGTCATCGCAGCCGCGGTTGGGCATCTGGAGGAAACGCGGCTCGCCATTGCCATTCTGGCAACCGCATTCATTTACTGGCTGGCGCACCTCCATGCCCGGACGCTGGGTGACGCTGTCAAACACCACACGCATCCCGTAGACGCGCTGAAAGAGGCGCTGGCAGAGACTTGGCCAATCCTGGCGGCGGCCCTGGTCCCTGCCGTCATCCTGGTCATCGCCCAGCTCGCGGGCGCAGAAATCCGTACTGCGGCCTGGATTGCCGTGATAACCAGCACGGTGTTGTTGACCGTCTACAGCTTCTTTGCAGGTCGTCGCGGTGGACTCGGCCTGGCCGGCAGCCTGGTGAGCGCTGCGGTCGGCGCCACGCTCGGCATCTTGATCATCGTGCTGAAGGCCGGTCTGCACTGACGCTCGGGGTAGCGGCAGGTTGGCAGCGCTGCAGGCTCAGCCAGCACGAACCTCCGCGAGAATCCGGCGTAGGGCGGCAAGGCTGCGGTCCACATCTTCATCGGTCGTTCGCCAGTTCGAAACCGAGATCCGCAGCACGGCTTGTCCATGCCAGGTCGACGGGGTCATCCACGCGGTGCCGTCCTCGAGCAGCCGGGCGACTACCTCACGCGTCACCTCGTCGGTCCCGAACGACACGCACACCTGCGTGAACACCACATCGTTCACCACGCGTACGCCGTCCATCTCGGATAATCCGGCGGCGAAACGACGGGCATGCGCACAGAACCGCTCAACCATCTCGGCCACGCCGCGACGGCCGAGCGAACGCAGCGCCGTCCAGACCGTGAAGCCCCGAGCACGGCGAGAAAACTCCGGCACCGTGGAGAACGGGTCAGGCCGCTCATCCTGAATCAAGTAGGCGGCGTGCGCGCCCATAGCGGCATGCATCGCCTGGGCGTTGGCCACGATCGCAAGCCCGCTGTCGTACGGCACATTGAGCGTCTTGTGCGCATCGCTTGCCCAGGAGTCCGCACGCTCCACTCCGGCGACCAAGTGCCGATACTGCGCCGAGGCAGCAGCCCACAAACCGAACGCCCCATCGACATGGACCCACGCTTCGTACCGATGTGCAAGATCAACAGCATCCCGGATTGGGTCGAAGGCTCCGCTGTGCACGTTTCCTGCTTGCAGGGAGACGATCAGCGGGTTGTCACCAACCTGTGCCAGGGTGTCCGCGAGAGCGTCAAGTCGGATCCGACCTTGATCATCGGCAGGAACCACGACGCTGCGTGCCTCCCCTAAGCCAAGGAACCGCAGCGCCACGTCGACCGTCTCGTGGCGTTCCGCGCCAACGATCGCGGTTACCTCCGGTGCGCCCTGCAACCCATCGCGCTCGACATTCCACCCCACCCGGCGTAACACCTCGTGACGAGCCGCGGCGAGGCAGCTGAAGTTGGCCATCATCGCACCGGTGACGAAGCCGACCGCGGAGTTGGCAGGCAGGCCCAGCAGATCGAGCAGCCATTCACTGGCCACCCATTCCGCGCCCGCAGCGGCCGGTGATGACACCAAGAGACCGGCGTTCTGGTCCCAGGTCGAGGTCAGCCAGTCAGCAGCCAGCGTGACAGGCAGCACGCCGCCCATCACCCAACCGAAGAACCTCCCCGACGGGATTGCCAGAACTCCCGGCTCGGCTCCGGCGATCAACTCCTCAATGACCTCCATCGGTTCCGCACCCTCGTCAGGCAACGGGCGCCGTAGCGCCGCCGCCACACCGTCAACATCGGTACGCGCCGCGACTCGCCTGCTGGGCAGGCCGTCGAGAAAGCCACTGGCCTCCTCGAGCACGCGCTCCAAGATCTTTCGTTCGTCGTTCATCGCTCACTCCTTGCGGTACGTGAATAGAGCTGCTCGCGCAATCGCGCGTGGAATCCGCCTAGTTCGTCGTCGCTCGCAGAGGAAAAACGCCCCCGCTCCCTTCCTCCTCACCACGGCGGCGCGCGATTTCCCGACGCTCGCAGCTCCAAGCCACACTCTGCCATGCTGAGGCCTCAGGCTTGGAAGGAGCGATGTGGACCATTTCGTACGCCCGGGGCTGCGCTTCGACGTTGTCGACTCGGGACCCTCTGACGCGCCGGCCGTGGTGCTGCTGCACGGGTTCCCGCAGCAGCCGTTCAGCTTCGACGTCGTCGCGAGCCGGCTGAACGCGGCCGGGCTGCGAACCCTTACGCCGACTCAACGCGGCTACACGCCCACCGCTCGACCGACCCGGCGGCGGAACTACCGAACCGCGGCGACTGCCGCCGATGTCGTCGCCCTGCTGGACACTGCCGGCCTTTCCCAAGCCCACATCGTTGGTCACGACTGGGGCGGCAACCAGGCCTGGGGGGTTGCCGGTTGGCATGCAGATCGGGTCGCTTCGCTGACCGTTGTCTCGATTCCACACCCTGCGGCGTTCGTCAGGTCGCTGTGGACCAGCAGGCAGGGCTTGCTCTCGTGGTACATGGGGTTCTTTCAGCTGCCGGCGCTGCCAGAATCGGTGGTCCGGCGCCAGCTTTCGAAATCATTGCGGGATAGCGGTTTGCCAGCTGACTTCGCCGAACGCTATGCCGAGGCGATGGCCGCGCCAGGCGCGCTCACGGGTGCCCTGAACTGGTATCGGGGGATTCCGTTCTCCATACGGCAGCCTTTGGGGCGGATCACCGTGCCCACCAGCTTCATCTGGGGACGGCATGACATTGCTCTGAGCCGGCGCGCCGTCGAGCTCACTGCGGACTATGTCGTGGGGCCGTACGAGGTCGTTGAGCTAGAGGCGGGCCACTGGCTTCCCGAGACCAAGCCGGATGCGGTGGCGGATGCGATCCTCGCTCGTGTAGGGGCAACAAACCGCTAGCTGCGAAATGTGCCCTGAGCCCTTCGACGGGCTCAGCGCGCATCTGATGGTCACCCAGTGGCGCCCTCGAGATCTCCCTCGACATCGAGGTACACCTCCTGAAGTTGAGCGATCAAGTCAGGATCAGGGTCCTTCCACAGCCCCCGATCGGCAGCCTCACTGAGCTTCTCGATGATGCCGCGCAGCGCCCAGGGGTTAGCGTGCTTCATGAAGTCCTGATTGTCCTTCTCCAGCACGTAGTTCTTAGCCAGCTGGGCATACATCCAGTCCGTTACCACCCCGGCGGTCGCGTCGAAGCCGAAGAGATAGTCGACTGTCGCCGCCAGCTCGAACGCACCCTTGTATCCATGCCGCTGCATCGCGGAAATCCAGCGTGGGTTGATCACCCGCGCCCGGAACACGCGTGCCGTCTCCTCGGTCAGTGATCGGGTCCGCACCGCGTCGGGAGCCGTCGAGTCACCTACGTAGGCCTTCGGTGCGACGCCGGTCAACGCGCGCACGGTCGCCACCATCCCGCCGTGGTACTGGAAGTAGTCATCAGAGTCGGCAATGTCATGCTCGCGGGTGTCGACATTCTTGGCCGCCACCGCGATTCGCCGGTAGTTGGCCTCCATATCATCCCGAGCCGGCATTCCATCAAGATCACGCCCGTACGCGAAACCACCCCATGCTGAATAGACTTCGGCGAGATCATGATCATTACGCCAGTTGCCCGCTTCCATCAGCGGCAGCATGCCTGCTCCGTACGAGCCCGGTTTGGAACCGAAGATCCGGGTAGTGGACCGCCGCTGATCACCGTGCGTTGCAAGATCATCTTGGGCGTGCTGCCTGACGAAGTTCAGGTGCCGGGGCTCGTCACGGTCTGCCACCAGTCGTACGGCGTCGTCCAGCATCGCCAGAACGTGCGGGAATGCGTCACGAAAGAAGCCGGAAATGCGAACCGTGACGTCGATTCGCGGACGGCCCAGCTCACCGAGATCGATCGCCTCCAGACCCACGACCCGGCGCGACGCGTCGTCCCAAACAGGCATCACACCCAGTAGCGCCAGCACCTCGGCAATGTCATCACCGCTGGTCCGCATCGCCGAGGTGCCCCAAACTGAGAGTCCCACTGATTGTGGATACTCGCCCGCCTCATCGACATGCCGCTGCAGCAGGGATTCGGCCATCGCCTGACCGGTCTGATACGCCATCCGCGAGGGGATCGCTTTGGGATCGACGGAGTAGAAGTTGCGACCGGTCGGCAGCACGTTGATCAATCCGCGCAACGGTGAGCCGGACGGCCCGGCCGGAACGTACCCGCCATCCAGAGCGTGCAAGATCGCGGTGATCTCGTCGCCGGTGCGGGCGAGCCGCGGCACCACCTCCTGGCAGGCGAAGCGTAATGCCGCAGCTGCTGCCTCGTTCTGCGTTCCCAGGACGCGCTCGACGATCGCGGGGACTGCGTCGGCCGACCAGGCCGCTGCGGCAAGCGCCTCAACAAGCCTGCGGGCCTGCGCCTCGACGGCGTCTGTCTGTGTCAATGTGGCCTGAGCCTGCCGAAGGGCACCATCACGCGCTTCGACAAGCTCAGCGTCCATCGGCCCGAGTGCGGTTCTCAACCCTGGAACCCCGTTGACTAGACCGCCGAAGACCTGAGGTGAGCGGAGCACCGCCAGCACCAGGTTGATCAACTCCTCACCCTGAGGCGGCTGGCCGAGCACGTGCAGCCCGTCGCGAATCTGTGCATCCTTGATCTCGCACAGCCAGCCGTCGACATGGAGGACGAACTCGTCAAAAACCTCCTCCTCCGGAGGTGCGTTCAGGCCCAGATCATGATCTAGCTGCGCGGCCTGGATCAGTGTCCAGATCTCGCCTCGCAGCGCGGGTGCCTTGGCGGGGTCCATTGCGTTGACGTGTGCGTATTCATCAAGCAGTTGCTCCAGCCGCGCGATGTCACCGTACGTCTCGGCACGCGCCATCGGAGGCACAAGATGATCAACGATTGTGGCATGCGCCCGGCGCTTGGCCTGAGTTCCCTCGCCCGGATCGTTGACCAGGAACGGATAGATCAGCGGCATCGAGCCGATCGCCGCGTCGGTGCCGCAGGATGCGGAAAGGCCCAAATTCTTGCCAGGCAGCCATTCCAGGTTGCCGTGCTTGCCGACGTGGATCACCGCGTGTGCGCCGAACTCGCGCTCCAGCCAGCGATACACGGCCAAGTAGTGGTGCGACGGAGCAAGATCCGGATCGTGGTAGATGGCGATCGGATTCTCCCCGAATCCGCGCGGCGGCTGCACCAAGATCACCACATTGCCTGCCTGCAGGGTGGCTGCGACGATCTCACCATCTGGGTTGCTGCTGCGGTCCACGAACAGCTCGCCCGGCGCCTCACCCCAGGCCGCAGTGACCGCCGCAACCAGATCCGCAGGCAACTCCGCGAGCCACCGGCGGTAACTCCTTGCCGAGATGCGGACCGGCTGGCCGGCGAGCTGCTCGGCTGTGAGCCATTCCGGATCCTGGCCGCCGGCCGCGATGAGCGCGTGGATCAGCGCATTGCCTGCAGCGGTGTCGGCATGCTCCCCCTCGACCGGATCGAGCGGGCCGGTCCCCGGAATCTCGCCCGGCTCGCCCAGGTCGTAACCAGCCGCACGCATCGCTCGCAGCAACTTGATTACTGAGACCGGGGTGTCCAACCCGACGGCATTGCCGATCCGCGCATGCTTCGTCGGGTAGGCCGAAAGCACGATCGCGATGCGCCGCTGAGCGGAGGGAATGCGCCGTAATCGAGCATGGTTGACCGCAATCTCGGCGACCCGACGACACCGTTCATGATCAGCAACGTACGTCGGCAGGCCATCGGCATCGGTCTCCTTGAAGGAGAACGGCACAGTGATGATGCGGCCATCGAACTCGGGAACCGCTACCTGCGTCGCCACATCAAGCGGGGTCATGCCTTCATCCGAGGCCGCCCATGCCGCCCGGTCCCAGGTAAGACACAAGCCTTGCAGGATAGGGATATCGAGCGCGGCTAAGGCACGCACGTCCCAGGCTTCGTCGTCCCCGCCCGCAGCGGCGGTGGCCGGCTTCGTACCGCCTGCCGCAAGCACCGTCGTAATCAACGCGTCGCAGCTGCCGAGATACTCCAGCAGGTCCGAAGGAGCATCACGCAACGAGGTGGCGAAGATCGGTACGCCAATGCCGCCTGCTGCGTCGACCGCGTCGGCGAGTGCCTCCACGTACCCGGTGTTGCCGGCAGCGTACTGAGCCCGGTAGAACAGAATGCCGATCCGGGATCGGGAGGGTTCACGCGGCACCTCCCGCGGCAGCAGCCCCCAAACCGGCTGCTCCACCGGTCCCTCGAAGCCGACGCCTGTCAGCAGCACGGTGTCGCCCAGAAACGCATGCAGCTGGCGGAGATTGACCGGCCCGCCGTGGGCCAAGTAGACGTGGGCATCGGCAGCGATCCCCATCGAAACCGTCGACATCTCCATGAGACTGGCGTCGGGCGTCTGCTCCCCGCCCAGTACCACCATCGGCTTGCCCGCGCTACGCAACCGATCGAAGCCGCTACAGAGCAGCTGCGGTGAGCCGAGGATACGGGCCACGATCAGGTCACTTGCCTCGAGCACCTCAGCTAGCTCGGTGTGTGCTGATCTCGCTGGGTTGGCCAAGACATAGTCCGCACCACTCCCTCGCGCGGAGAGCAGGTCTGTGTCTGAGGTGGAGAGCAGGGCGATCCGCGGCACCACGGGAGCCTAACCGGTCGTGACCCTAGCCTCCCCACTTGCGTTCGTATAGGGCGCCCGCCTCTCCGGGCACCTTCACGAGGACGCGCTTGACCTTGGCTCCTGACCTGCTGCGGCGTCGCTACGCCGCAGCAAGCGACGCGTCAAGAACGACGCCAACCACACCAGCCCAGATACGACGACGGCGACGATCAGCAGGAATGGAACATCCCCCGCCACCAACCGCGCTTCACCTGGCTCGGGCGTAGGGGCGATCGCTGCCACCATCACGACGACAATCGCCACGATCGCCGCCCACCACCAAGGTCTCTTCCTGAGCGCCGCGACCACCCCGAGGATCAGGGGCAGGACTACAGCCGCCAGGAGCAAGCCCAACTCGGCCACAGTCACGAAGGGCATCGTACGGCTGACCGGTAAAGACAATACGGAGCCGGCACAATGCTGAGTCACTTACGATGGCGGGCGTGACCGACCCGGATCGCTGCCCTGGCGTGCTGCGGCCCCACCCGGCAGCCGATGGGGCAGTAGTACGCATCCGGGTGCCCGGCGGTCAGACAACTGGGACCGCACTCGGTGAGCTGAGCCGGATCGCTCAGCGGTTCGGCAGCGGTGACGTCCAACTCACCTCGCGCGCCAGCTTGCAGATCCGCGGCCTGGACGACCCGGTGCCTGACGGCCTGGTTCGTGCAATACGGGAATCCGGGTTTCTGCCTTCCCAGACCCACGAACGCGTCCGGAACATCGTCGCGTCGCCGTTGACCGGCATCAGCGGAGTCAGCACCGACATCCGACCGCTGATCGCAAGTCTGGACTCCGGACTCTGTTCCGAACCCCGGCTCGCCAGCCTCCCCAGCCGCTTTCTCTTCGCCGTCGACGACGGCCGCGGGGATGTGAGTGGAATGCCCTTCGATCTTGGATACCAGGCTGTTGATCATCACTACGGCTGGGTCCTGCTCGGTGGAGCGGAGCGTGGGCTATCTGTGCCAACGCGTGATGCTGTGCCGACGCTGCTCGAGCTTGCGCACCGCTTCCTTACGGCGCGTCAAGGATTCGATCACGTGTGGCACGTCCGCGACCTCGCCGATTGGGCAACGACAGTTCCTGGGGTACAAGCAGTGGAGCTACCTCGTGGAGGGACGGCAACTCCACTCGGCGCCGTTGCCGGCGCTGCCTCGGTTCAGGTGCCGCTGGCGCTGCTGACCCCGGCTCAAGCTGCAACGGTCGAGGCCTGCGCCAAAGGGCCGGTTGTGATCACACCATCGCGGGGCTTGGTGTTGTCAGGAGCTGCCCGTCGTCTTCCGGAGCTTGCAGCGGTGGGACTCATCGACAATCCGGCTTCGCCATGGTCGGCAATCTCGGCCTGCGTCGGTGCTCCTTCTTGCGCGAGCTCCTTGATCAATACTCGCGCGTACGCGATGGCGTTGGCACAGTCCGGATCACCATTGCGGAGAACTCACATCAGCGGCTGCGCACGACGCTGCGGCGCGCCAGCCGGTGATCATCATGATCTTGTGGCGCCCGGTGACACTGAGTTGCTGACGCTCGGTGAGCCGTGGTGATGCCTGCCCCGGCACGGCGCTACGACTACGTCACGGCGCCCACGGAGATCTATCGGCGATCGTTTTCCACAATTCGATCGGAGGCAGATCTCTCGATGCTGCCAGAGGACATGCACTCCGTAGCTGTTCGGATGATCCACGCCTGTGGTGATGTTGATCTGGTCAACGATCTTGCTTTTCATCCGCGGGTGGTGTCTGCTGCTCGAACGGCGCTTGAGGCTCAGGCGGTGATCTTCACTGATACGCAGATGCTCGCCGCCGGAATCACCCGGAGTCGCCTCCCGGCAGACAATGAGGTCTGCTGCCTGCTCGACGACCCGCGAGCCGGCTATCTGGCGGCGCAATGGGGAACTACCCGATCGGCGGCCGCCGTCTCGCTCTGGAGCGACCGGCTGGCGGGTGCAGTGGTGGCGATTGGCAATGCTCCCACTGCCTTGTTCCATCTCTTGGAGCTGATTGCCGATGCTGGGCCACGTCCCGCTGCGATTATCGGAGTTCCCGTTGGCTTTGTCGGCTCCGCGGAGTCCAAGATCGCCTTGGCTGCGAACCCGTGGGACATCCCGTGGCTCGTGGTGCATGGCCGACGTGGCGGGTCTGCCATGTGCGCCGCGGCGATCAACGCCCTGGCTCGGAAATCAGAGGCCGCGTGACTGGGCACCTTTACGGAGTCGGCGTCGGACCTGGCGATCCTGAGCTCATCACTCTCAAGGCGGCTCACCTCATCAAGAATGCCGACGTGATCGCATACCACTCCGGAACGACCGGCCGATCAATTGCCCGCACCATTGCGGATTCGCTGATCAGCGAGAACGTGATCGAGGAGCTGCTGATCTACCCCGTCACGACCGGCCCGACCGCTCACCCGCTCGGATACTACGGCGCCGTGGATGATTTCTACGACGAGTCTGCTGAGCGGCTGAGCAAGCACCTGGATGTGGGGCGGACGGTCGTGGTGCTCGCCGAGGGAGACCCCCTGTTCTATAGCTCATATATGTACCTGCACGACCGACTGTCGTCGCGCTTCCCGAGCGAGATCGTGCCGGGAGTCACCTCCCTGACTGCCGCGGCTACTGCGCTGCGGATCCCGCTTGCGCGGCACGAGGACATCTTGACGGTGTTGCCCGGAACGCTGCCCGTGCCTGAGCTCGCGCGCCGGATCGCCGACACCGATGCGGCAGTGATCATGAAGCTGGGGCGGACTTTCGCTGGAGTGCGCGAGGCATTGCAGCAGGCCGGCAGGCTCGCCGACGCACTCTATGTAGAACGAGCGACCACCGGTGAGCAGCGCGTTATGCCGGTAAGTCAGGTCGACGCCAGCACCGTGCCGTACTTTTCCATGATCGTTGTGCCGGGGCGAGATCGACGTCTCGATTCGGCAGGTCGATCGGCGGCATTGTCCTCAACGTCCAATCTTGATCATGTCGATCCACCTCGGCTCTATGTTGTCGGTCTTGGGCCTGGACTCGACGGCTGGACGACCCCGGAGGTCGCGGCGGTGCTCGCCGAAGTCGATCACGTCGTCGGCTACAGCC
>DATEWO010000031.1:0-3327 GCA_035257925.1 Propionibacteriaceae bacterium
GCACGCTCGCCGCATCCTCATGAAACGAGTATCCCGGGACTGTTTGCTGTCGGCGACGTACGATCCGGCTCGGTCAAACGAGTGGCATCCGCCGTCGGAGAAGGGTCCGTTGCCGTCTCGGAAATCCACCAATTCCTCGCCCCCCCGCAGGATTGAGATGACTGAGTCCATGCCCGGCGCAACACGTATCGCCCTGACTGCCGCGATCTTGGCGGTGCCCCTGCTAGGTCTAGTTCTGCTGCTGCAACGGCCCAGCCTCGACGTTCGCTGGGAAAACCATCCCGCGCACTTCTGGTTGGTGTTGGGCACCGCGCTCATCTCCGCCGTACTGGCTTACGCAACCGGTGAGGCGGCGGGACGCCGCGGGGATGCACGCCTGCTCTACGTCTCGCTCGCCTTCTTGTCCTCGGCCGGATTTCTCGCACTGCACGCGCTCGCGACTCCCGGCATCCTGCTCGCCAAGAGCAACACCGGTTTCGCGATTGCCACTCCGGTGGGTGTCGCCATCGGATCAGTATTTGCGGCGCTGTCGACACGGGAACTGTCTGGCGACAGTGCGGTCCGCAGCGTGCGGCGCGGTAAGCGCCTGCGACTGGCGCTACTTGGCCTGATGGTGGGGTGGGGAGTGTGGTCTGTTGCTGGGCTGCCGCCGCTCAACCGGCCGCCCCAGTTTGCAGAGGCCCTTCCGCTGTGGCTCGCCGTGCCAGCGGTACTGCTCTACGCATGGAGCGCAGTGCGGTACATCCAACTGTGGCTACGTCATCCATCCCTGATGTTGTTGGCCGTGCCGTCGGCGTTCATACTCCTCGCGGAGTCGATGATCGCGATTACCTTTGCCCGCAACTGGCGCCTTTCGTGGTGGGAGTGGCACGTGCTGCTCCTTGTTGCATTCGGTCTCGTGGCCTGGAGTGCTCGGGCCTCCTGGCGCGAGGAGCGGTTCGCTGAGCTTTATCTGTCACAAACCAGCGCCGTTAACCGTGACATCAGCGTGCTGTTTGCCGACCTTCAGGGGTTCACCTCTTTCTCGGAGACGCACCAGCCCGAAGAGGTGACGAGAATGCTCAACGAGTGCTTCGCAGCTGCCGTGCCGGCAGTCAAGACACCCTACGGCGGTGATGTTGACCGCATCATCGGAGATGCGCTCATGGTGACGTTCAACAAGCGTGGCGATCAGCCGAATCATGCGGAACGCGCAGCAGGCGCCGGGCTTGCACTGCAAAAAGCGACCGCACGCCTTGCCGAAGATCATCCTGACTGGCCGCGGTTCCGAGTCGGGATTAACTCAGGACCAGTCTCGGTCAGTCTGCTGGGTGCCCAGGGCGGGCGTACCCACACGATCGTGGGTGACACCGTCAACATCGCCGCCCGCATCGAGAGCCAAGCGCCGGCGGGCGGTGTTGCGATCGGCCCAGACACGAAGGCATTGCTGCCCGGCGCCGTCACAACGCCACTGGGCGAACTTCAGCTGAAGGGAAAGCGCGATCCTCTCCCCGTGCACGTGCTGACCTCACTACGGGAGGGTCCCTAAATCCCGGCTTCCGGGATGTGCCGTACCGTCAGACCACAGCCGATCGAGGAAGGCATTTCGATGTTGTCACAGCACACACCCGTCGCGACACTCCCAACGCGAGACTTGCCCAAAGCCCGCGCCTTCTATGAAGACACGCTGGGGTTTACGCCAGAGCGTGAGAGCGTCGCTGGCGTGTCGTACAAGTCCGGCGGCGCACTGGTGTTTCTCTACGAGTCCGAATACGCCGGCACCAATAAAGCCACCGCGGTGAGCTTCGACGTGCCACTGTCGGCGTTCGATGACGAGGTGAGGGCGCTGCGCGAGAAGGGCGTCTCGTTCCTGACATTCGAAGCTGAAGGTCTGGAGTGGAACGAGGGCGTGGCCTCCATGTCGGGCGAGGATATGAGGTCGGTCTGGTTTACCGATCCGGACGGCAACGTCATCAACGTCTCCGCCGGTGAGATGTAGTCGACTGGAGCGTCGCCGTACGTTTCGCATCACAGCCGTCGAAACGGCCGGTCCGTGGGCTGTGGGGCCAACGTCTTCCATCACAGCCGTCAAGACGATCACTCCGAGTCGAGGCCGCTTGACTTGAGGGCTGTAGGCGGCGCGATGGGAACGAGCCGTGGCTCTAGACTCACGGCATGGAGTATCGACAACTCGGCCGGTGCGGCCTTCGTGTTTCGACCATCACTCTCGGCACTATGGGCTTCGGTGGCACGGGCTGGGCCTCTCCTGTGGGTCAGATCGGCGTGGAAGGGGCGCGCAAGCAGATCGGGCTGGCACGCGACGCTGGCGTCAACCTGTTCGACACGGCCGATGTCTACTCCGGAGGCCTGTCCGAGGAGATCCTGGGCGAGGCGCTCGGCTCCGACCGCGATGAGGTGCTCATCGCGACCAAGGTCCGCAATACGATGGGCGATGGTCCGAACGACGCCGGGGCGTCCCGGCATCACATCATCCGTGGCGCCGAGGACAGTCTGCGGCGGCTCGGCACCGATTACATCGACCTCTACCAGCTGCATGAGTGGGATGGGCAGACGCCGCTCGAGGAGACGCTGCATGCCCTCGATCATCTCGTTCAGTCTGGCAAGGTGCGCTACATCGGCTGCTCCAACTACGCCGCCTGGCAGCTCATGAAGGCGCTGTGGATCGCTGATCGCGAGGGTGTCACACCGTTCGTCAGCATGCAGCACTACTACTCGCTGCAGGCTCGCGACATCGAAAATGAGCTCGTGCCGCTGGCGGTGGACCAAGGCCTCGGCATCCTCGTCTGGAGCCCGATCGCCGGCGGCCTGCTGTCGGGCAAGTACCGCCGTGGCATGGATGCGCCGCCGGGGAGCCGTCACCTCACTGAGTGGAGTGAGCCGCCCGTGTACGACGAGGACAAGCTGTACGACACAGTCGAGGAGCTGGTAGCGATCGGTGAAGATCACGGAGTCTCCGCTGCTCAGGTGGCGCTCGCATACACCTTGGCCAAGGCGGCCGTGACCACCGTGATCGTCGGTGCCCGCACCGAGGACCAGCTAGCGGACAACCTGGCCGCGGCCGATCTGACGCTGTCGGCGGAGGAGATGGATCGGTTGGACGAAGTCAGCGCGCAGCCGCTGCCCTACCCCTTCTGGCACCACGCCAAGGCCGCAAATGACCGCCTCAGTCCGGCCGATCTCACGCTCCTGGCGCGTCACATCAAGGAGTGATCGCTGGCTCGGTCTGCGATGGGCCGTCAGGCCGCAGCCGAGCGACGAGTTCGCCGCGACTACGTACGCCAACCTTGACGAAGATCGACTTGAGATGATCTTGCACGGTATTGCTGG
>DATEWO010000032.1:0-6451 GCA_035257925.1 Propionibacteriaceae bacterium
GCTGCGTCACCGTTTTGTCTGGTGGCGACCGCCGATGAGACCGGCGCATGCGACGTGTCGCCGAAGGGCGATCCGCCGGGACAGCTCGCATATGTGATCGACGACACGACCATCGCACTGGCCGAACGGCCCGGAAACCGCCGCGCCGACGGATACAAGAACGTGCTGGCCAACCCGCATGTCGGTCTCATCTTCATGATTCCGGGTCGTGGCGACACGTTGCGAGTCAATGGCCGGGCGCGGCTGGTGTCCGATGCGCCGTTCTTCGACGACATGATCATCAAGGGTCACCGACCCATCCTCGCCCTCGTGGTCGAGATCGAGGAGATCTTTCATCACTGCGCCAAAGCTTTCCTGCGGGCGCAGTTGTGGCGTCCAGAGACCTGGCTGGATCCGGTGCCGCCTCGCCCAGTGATTGCCAAGATGCTGGATGCGCGTGAGCAGACACTGGAGGAATTGACCGCCCATTACGGCGACCAGTACGCCAAACACCTCTACTGACCGCCGGCGGTTAGGCTCGACCGCGTGCCGCCGACCCCTCGCACGCAGCCCGAGCAGCACCCGCCGCCGGTGCAGTGGCTCCGGGTCAAATACGCAAAGCGCGGCCGTGCCCGCTTCACCAGCCATCGGGATTTCGGTCGGGCCTTCGAGCGGGCACTGCGCCGGGCCGGGGTGCCTATGGCGTACTCGTCGGGCTTCTCCCCCCATCCACGGATCTCCTACCCGAACGCCTCTCCGACCGGGGCAGCAAGCGAAGCCGAGTATCTGGAGATCGGATTGGCGACAGCGTGCGATCCGGACAAGGTGCGCGCCGCCCTCGATGCTGCCCTACCACCAGGCCTCGATGTGGTGGAGGTCGCCCCGGCACGTCAGGGAGCATTGGCGGCAGAGCTGACCGGGTCGCGCTGGCAGGTCGATCTCGCAGGTCTGTCCACAGCGACGCTGCAGGCAGTCCGCGATGCCTTCCTCGGCCAGGACGAGGTGCTGGTGCAGCGCATGACCAAGAACGGAATGCGCGAGTTCGATGCCCGGGCAGCCGTCATCAGGCTTGAAGTCGAGGACGGCCGGCTAACGATGACTCTGGCTCATGAAACACCTCTGGTCCGACCCGATGACGTGCTGGCGGGCCTGCGGGTGGTGAGCCCAGAGCTTGCCCTCACGGCGCCGCCGATCCTGACGCGCCTGGTGCAAGGCAGGCTCGACCCCGAATCTGGTGCTATCACTGAGCCGGGTCATCCAGATTCTGGCGGCGCGGCACGACGCGCCAGCCATCTGTGACGTGTGTGATACTGGAGACGGCTCGGACGCACGTGCGCGTCCAGCCTCGATGGCAGACATGCGCGGCGTAACCCGTCGCGCCAGCAGGTGGAACCGATCTTCCACCGCGACGAGCAGGGCTTCGAGTGTGACGAAGCCAGCGCTTGACCGCGGGAGGGTCGGACTCACCACATCGATTCAAGCTTCCGCAGCCCGGCCACGCGCCGGTGCAGCCAACGAGAAAGTGCGCGTACGCGCCATAGAGGAGTCCGATGCTCGACCCCCACGAGCCCGACATATCAACACCAGAGACAAGTGAACAGCCTCCAGCTCAGCCCGCCCCGCGTCGGCGGCGGGCGGCGAGCAGACCGGCAGGCCCACCTTCCTCAGCCCCCGATGCACCTTCCATCCACCGCACCAGTGGGTTGCCAGATCCAGGCAGCGAGAACGCCACCGAAGCGGAAGCTGCGCCGGTAAACGAGAAGACCGCCAAGCAGTCCGCGGTCAAGCGCACGACCAAGAAAGTCCGTGAGGAGGCGCCTCCCAGCGAGGGTGAGGTCGTCAAGACCCCACGCAAGAGAACGGCCAAGAAGGCCGTCGCCATGGCCGCCGAAGCTCCGTCCGACGAGGCTCCGGCCGACGAGGCTCTGTCTGACCAGGCTCGATCCGACCAGACTCTGTCCGACCAGGCTCGGTCCGACGAGGTTGGGGTGCCCGCCTCCCAGGAGCCGCCAGAGGCGGCGCCGGGCCTTGAGGGGGCGCTGCCTGTCGACACCGACGTAGTGGCCGATGCCGTCCTCGAAGAAATGATTGAGGCACCTGCGACTGAGGAACCTGCGGCACAGACATCTGCGCCCGAGGAGTCTGCGCCCGAGGCGGAGGGCGTGCCGGAAGCGGCAGGAGACACCGCGACCGAGGCCGACGATGCCGAGGAGACCGGTGAGGGCCGACGTCGGCGCCGCCGTCGCGGAGGTCGTCGCCGCCGGCGCACCACAGGTGACGAGGCCGAGTCCCCTCAGTCCGAGCAGGCCGACGAAGACGAAGCTACCGAGGTCAGTGACGCTGCGGAGGTCACCGGTGAGGGCACGCGTCGCCGGCGTCGCCGGCGGCGTCGGCGGGGAGAGGAAGCGGTTTCCGCCCCGGATGACCCGACAGAGACCGTTGTTCGGGTACGCGAGCCCCGCCGTCAAGACGCCGATAGTGAGGTTTCCGGGATTGACGGATCGACCCGGATGGAGGCCAAGCGGCAGCGGCGGCGCGAAGGTCGGGAGGCAGGTCGGCGCCGCGCGCCTGTCCTGAGCGAGGCTGAGTTCCTGGCACGGCGCGAGTCCGTGGCACGCAAGATGATCATCAGGCAACGTGATGACCTGGTGCAGATCGCGGTCCTGGAGGATGACATCCTCGTCGAGCACTACGTTGACCGTGCTTCGCATGCCTCCTTGATCGGCAGCGTCTACCTGGGTCGCGTCCAGAACGTCCTGCCGTCGATGGAGGCGGCCTTCGTGGACATCGGCAGGGGTCGCAATGGAGTGATCTATGCCGGGGAGGTCGACTGGGATTACTTCGGTGCCGAAGGCCAGAATCGCAAGGTCGAGAAGGTGCTCAAGTCGGGCCAGACGATCTTGGTTCAGGTCTCCAAGGACCCTGTCGGCGCCAAAGGGGCGCGGCTGACCAACCACGTCTCGATCCCAGGCCGCTACATCGTCTATGCCCCGGGCGGCCATCTCTCCGGAATCTCTCGGAAGCTGCCGGAAGGTGAACGTCGGCGGCTCAAGGAGGTCTTGTCTGACCTGGTTGGCGAGTCCGCCAGCGTGATCGTCCGCACGGCTGCCGAGGGAGCAAGCGAAGAAGAGCTGGTACGTGATGTGAATCGGCTGAAGGCGCAGTGGGAGGACATCGAACGGAAGGTCGCCACCGGCAATGCGCCACAGCAGCTGTACGCCGAACCCGATCTCACTGTACGGATCGTTCGAGATCTCTTCACCGAAGACTTTTCGGAGTTGATCATCTCCGGCAATGGTGGAATGACTGACGCGTACGACTCAGTGGAGGCCTACGTCACCCATGTAGCCCCGCATCTGAAGGATCGGCTGCGTCGTTGGGAGGGTGATCATGACCTTTTCGCCGAGTACCGGCTGGACGAGCAGATTGCGAAAGGCCTGGAGCGCAAGGTATTTCTGCCTTCCGGTGGGTCGTTGATCATCGATCGGACTGAGGCGATGACGGTGATCGATGTCAATACCGGCAAGTTCACCGGCACCGGCGGCAACCTGGAGGCAACGGTCACCAGCAACAATCTGGAGGCCGCTGAGGAAATCGTGCGGCAGCTGCGACTCCGCGATATCGGCGGGATCATCGTGATCGACTTCATCGACATGGTCCTGCCCAACAACCGCGAGCTGTTGCTGCGTCGGCTCGTCGAATGCCTGGGACGTGACCGAACCCGACACCAGGTGGCTGAGATCACCAGCCTGGGTCTGGTTCAGATGACGCGCAAGCGGATCGGTACCGGACTGTTGGAGTCGTTCAGCACTGAGTGTCCGGTGTGCCACGGCCGCGGCTACGAGCTGCACGACATGCCGGTCGAGTCACATAGGCATACCGATGGGGGAGCGCGAGACTCCCGTCCGCGCGACCGTCGGGGCAACGCGCAAGCTGGTTCCGGAAAGGCGACGGAGAAAGCGATATCGGCCGGCCCGGCGGAAAGTGACAATGAAGCGGCGCCTGAGGAGCGTCCTGCTCGTAGCCGGCGGGGCGGACGGAGCCGCCGCAGTGCTGCAGGTCAGGACCAGGAGGCCGCGGAGCCGCAGAGCGAGCCGGTGGTGGTCAGCTGATCATCAGCGCTTCCTTCGCCAAGCCCGGCGCAGCAGATGAGCGCTGAGCTTGTCGAAGCGCGCCCTTCGACAGATTCAGGGCGTATGGGAACGCCCCTCGTGGTCGCCATTGTGGGGGCAGGACCGGCAGGGATCTACGCCGCCGAGGCCCTCAGCCACCAGAGCGATGTGGCAGTCGAGGTCGCAGTCATCGACCGGCTGCCAGTGCCGTTCGGGCTCGTCCGTTACGGCGTCGCGCCCGATCATTTCTCGATTCGCTCGATCCGCAACACCCTGGAGCGCACGCTGGAAAAGCCCAGCGTCCGGTTCTACGGCGATGTGACCATAGGATCCGATCTCAGCATTGCCGAGCTCCGGGAGTCGGTTGATGCGGTGATCTACGCGTACGGTGCGGGCAGCGACAAGCGTCTGGAGATTCCCGGCGAGCAGCTGCCGGGTAGCATCGCCGCCGCTGAGCTCGTGGCGTGGTACTGCGGTCACCCCGATGTCCATCCCGATACCGACCAACCCGGCGTCGATGATCATCTCGTGGCGGCTGCGATCGACGAGCTGATCAGGACCTCCCGCCACGCGGTCGTCGTCGGCGTTGGCAACGTCGCCCTCGACGTGGCACGGGTGTTGATCAAGACAGTTGATCAACTCGACGACACAGATATGGCCGATGAGGTACTGGAATCTCTGTCTCGCAAGAACATCACGGATATTCACGTGCTCGGCCGCCGTGGGCCGGCCTACACAACCTTCACCACCAAAGAGCTTCGTGAGCTCGGGCAGCTGGACGATGTTGATGTCATCGTCGACCCCGCAGACCTCCAAATGGATCCCTCAAGTCAGGCGGTGGTGCAACAGAACAAGGTCGCTGCCCGCAACCTGGCGGTGCTTCAGGAATGGGCGGCACGGCCGCTCAGCGGTGCCTCCCGCCGCATCAGTTTTCACTTCTGGAACCGCCCGACAAAGATCATCGGCAACGACCGAGTCAGCGCTGTCGAGGTCGAGCGGACCATGATCAATTCTGAGGGCTTCGTGGTTGGTGCTGGCCGCCGACCCACGTTGGCCGCCGATCTCGTAGTGCGTTCGGTCGGCTATCGCGGCCTGCCGCTGCCCGGTATTCCCTTCGACGAAAGGACCGGCCGGGTGCCACATGCCGAAGGCAGAGTGATCCGTGACGGCGGATTCTCGCCGGACGAATATGTGACCGGATGGATCAAACGAGGTCCGACGGGTGTCATCGGTACCAACAAGTCCGATGCCGTGGAAACGGTGACCTCATTGCTGGCCGATGTGCACGATGGTGCAGTCCGGGCCCACGGCAGGGCGGGAAATCTGGACCGGCTGCTTGCGCAACGCGGCATCCAGGCCCTCGGCATGCCGGCTTGGCACCGGATTGACGCAGCTGAGATTGAGCTCGGTGTTAGTCATGGGCGGCTCCGCACCACACTCGCGCACCGCCGTGAGCTGCTCGCAGCCGCCAAGGACGATCACCGACCGACATGACGTGGGCTTCGATCAAGGTGATCAGCACGCCATCTGGGTAGGCCTGCGGAGGTCGCCATGGGTAAGCCGCCAGAATGAGTCGCGTGATAGCAGAAGAGCAAGGGGCCCACGGGTTCGGCGGGTCGAGCAGCGGAGTGTGGTGCGCCGACGCCAGTCCGGCCATGGTGGCGCGGCTGGCTGGTCTTGGATTCGACTGGTTATGCCTCGACATGCAACATGGCTTGTATTCGCGTACCGAGATCATCGATGCGGCGCGGAGCTTCCCAGCAGAGTCTGCTGAACTCGTGGTGCGCGTTCCCTCGTGCGACTTCGTTGCGATCGGTGCCGCGTTGGATGCCGGAGCACGAGCGGTGATCATTCCTCAGATCGAGTCATCGGCCGACGCGCAGCGTGCAGTCGCAGCAACGTTCTATCCGCCAGTCGGTGGCCGCAGTATGGGTCAGCTGGTCGGCATCTGGGGCGGCAAGACGCTGACGGCCGAGGCGGCCAACCGCAGCATCGCGTGTGCGGTGATGATTGAGTCGGCCAACGCTCTGATGCGCGCCGAGGAAATCGCAGGCGTGGATGGAGTCGACCAACTTTTCATCGGACCACACGACCTGTCCCTCTCCCTCGGAACGACCGTGCAGGCGCTACTCGACGACGACTCAGAGACCAGCCCTCTTGCGCGGATCGTGCAGGTCGGCGCGGCGTGGGGTCGCACGGTGGGTGGCTTCGCCGGGACCCCTGAGGTTGCTGATCGTTTCCGAGAGCGCGGCATTACCTGTCTCGCGGTGGCCACTGACCTGTGGGTCACCCAGGAGGGCGCTCGTGCCGCCCTGCGTTCCGGTTCAGACGCCGGGTGACGCAACCACTCGTCGACACCC
>DATEWO010000033.1:0-2615 GCA_035257925.1 Propionibacteriaceae bacterium
AGCCCGGACGGCCTGCCAGTCTCGTAGATGTAGCGACCTCGATCGTTCTCACCGGTGAGTCAGGCCAGAAGGAGGCCCGAGCCGCGGCCGCCCCGCAGACCACGGTGTCCGGGTGACGAAGACTCACGGCACGCATCAAAACTTCAACATTGCGCGCCAGCTCTGGCGGCGCATAGATCCCAGGAAGCACCGGCACAAGCTTCCCTTGCCTCACAAGCCAGGCCATCGTGTGAGCAAGGGCAGGGTGGTCTCGCCGGCTGATGAGTCCCCCGCTGCGACGAACCAGCACGTCGACCTCTGCGTGTGCCTTCACGTCCGGAGGATGCCGACGCCGGGTGCTTATCGTGCGGAGGGAACACAATCTGTGGACAGCACTGGAGAGAACTAGTCAGCTGTGCATGACGAACTCCCCCCAAAAAGTGACGCGCGTTCCGTCTGGAAGCCGCGACACGCCGCAAACTGAGCAACCAGCGTCAGTTATTGGGAGAAGCGTGCGCGACCAGGTCGGCGACGAAGGCCAGTTTCACAATCACTGGCTGGGCCAAGACGAACGGGTAGAGGTCCGGGCGCCCCATGCTGCGGTTGATCTGATTCAAACCTTTGGTCAGCGGCAACCAGGTCCGTGCAATCAGCTCAGCCATCGGTGTCTCGAGCGGACCAACCCGTTGCTGGTCTGCGATGAGCCCGAACTCCTGTGCAGTCTGCAACGTGTCGGCAATGTGCAAGAAGTGCCCAAACACTTCCGCGAAGTCCTCGAGCGGATGCATGGTCGCATACGCGCTGATGTAGCGGTCCTGCCAGTCTTGGCCGGACCCAGTCGAATAATGCCGCTGCCGAGCCTCCTCATAGGAGGTGCTCTCGTCTCCGAACAGAGCGCGGAACTCTTCCCGACGGTCGGGGCTGAGCGCTAGCAATTCGCAGTAGTAGTGACCGATCTCGTGGCGAAAGTGCCCAAGGACCGTCCGGTACGGCTCGTCCATGCTCTCCCGCAGCGCTTCACGGTGAGCATCGTTGCTCTCCGCCAGGTCAAGAGTGATGATCCCGTTCAGGTGGCCGGTGATGATCTTCCCTTGACTGCTGGAGAGCAGGTTGAACGCAAGACCGACGGAGCCGTCGCTTACCTTGATCGGGAGCTGCAGCTCGTCGAGGCCGAAGATCAGCCGGCGCTTGGCGGACTCGGCAACCCAGTACTGAGCGAGGCCCACCATGTCACCGTCGGCTGGCCGAGTCCTTGTCAACGTGCAGCTGAAGCACAGGCCGAATGCCGAGGCCGGGTCGGCAATCCAGTTGCACCCGCAGCGGTTGAGGTTGGCGCAGATGGGGCGATCGGCACTGACCGCCGCCATGGTGCCTTGCTCGCGCAAGTACCCGACCGCGGTGCCACACCTCATGCACACTGAGTTCTCGAAAAACAGCTCGGCACCGCAAACTTCACAGTGAAAAACACGCACGATCGCCCACTTTGCCAGGGGTCACGCTGCGAACATCGGGCGGGTCTAGCCTGACCAAATGATCACCGCTCTTCACGCATTGCTCTACTCAGAGGACCCACCGGCCACCCGAGCTTTCTTCCGGGACGTGCTCAGCTGGCCCTATCTGGAGGACATCAACTCCGAGGCCGGCTGGTTGATCTTCAGGTCTGGCCCAAGCGAGCTTGGCGTTCATCCGAGCAGCTGGACCTACGGTGGCGAGTCGACAACGGTGCCGATCCATCACGAGATCTCGCTGATGTGCGACGACCTGGCCGCCACCATGAAGGAGCTCAGTGCCAAGGGTGCGGAGTTCAGCGGCGAGCCGGTCGACCACGGTTACGGGCTCGTGGTCAATCTGCGGATTCCGGCCGCCGGCGAAGTTCAGCTCTATCAGCCGAGCTACCAGCCCTCGTACAGCCTTTGAACACCTGAGCTGACAGCGCGATCAGCTCAGCGCGCGGACGGACGCTGCGACCCGAGCCGCGCCGGACGGATGCAGCATGATCGTGTAGTGGTTCAGCTGGGGTACTTCCTCGATGGTCAGCGACGGCAGTCGGCTGCGCCAGCGCGCCAGCTCTTTCTCGGGATAAAGGCCGGGCGGCCGGTCGAGCAGCCCGCGTGACACCACTAGGAGCCGCGCCGGACCGGAGAAGCCACCTAGCACGTCGGCCATATCCGGGTCGTGGAACTGGTCCCGAGCGTCCTGGAAGACCGCCTCCGATGACACCGAGGATTTCAGTTCCGGCGGGCTGCCCACGAGGTCGTAGTCCACGTAGTCGGCGATGGCTTCGCTCCAGGACTCTCCCAGCGCAGGATGCTCTTGCCAGAATCGGCGGTACGCCTCCCGGCTGGGGAATGTTCTCTGCAGTCGCTGCAGGGCCGGACCCAGGGTCAGTCTGATGGCCTGGTCCGCGTCAATTCCGGGAGGCAGTTGGAAAGGCAGTCCTCCGTCGACGAGCACCACACCCGAGACGAGATCCGGAAACCGCCGGGCCAGCGCGGCGGCCACGAAGCCTCCCATCGAGTGGCCGACCAGCACCACGGGCTCGGGTGCTGAGGTGGTGATCAGCCCGGCGACGTCCTCGGCATGCCGGTCGATCCCCCACGGCCCCGGCAAGGTACGGCTGGCACCCCGACCCCGAA
>DATEWO010000034.1:0-14213 GCA_035257925.1 Propionibacteriaceae bacterium
TGCTCGAGCCGCTGCTAGGTGGGGTGTACGCCGGGCATGCTCGCCTGCTGTCCTTCCATGCCGTAGCCCCGGAGCTTTTCCAGCGGGTGAGGGCGGGCGGTTCGCTGGTGCAGCACGCACAGGAGGTGGCGCGACAGGGACAGGATGGTCCGGTATTCGCCGGGCTTGTGGGCGGCGTGTCAACCTTGGTCGACACCCTAGTCGATGATCTTGTTCGGCGTGGCGTGATCATGCGATCGGGGATGATCGTTCGAGCTGTGGAGCGCGCGGGTCGCCGGTTTCGGTTGGTGGTGGGCGCCGCGGATGCTCCGAAAATGATCATGGCCGATGGAGTTCTGTTCACTGCTCCCGCTCCGGCCACCGGGCGCCTGCTTTCCAGCCTGGTCGTCTCGGCGGGGGAGTTCGCTCGACTGCCGTACGCGTCGGTGGCGGTGATCACCCTTGCGGCCCGGGGTCTGCGAACTGACGCGTCTGGAGTGCTGGTGCCGGCTGGCGAGCTGCCGACGATCAAGGCGTTGACGTATTCGTCGGTGAAGTGGCCCTGGGTTGACTCTCAAGCGCGGGAGCGCTGGGGTCCAGGCGCCGAGATCATTCGGGTGAGCGTTGGACGTCACCGGGAGGCCACAGCTTTGCAGCTCAGCGACCAGGCGCTGCTAGAACGCACCTACGCTGAAGCGAAGAAGATCCCGGGATGGGAGGCCTCGGCGCTGGTCCACGGCACGGTAAGCCGGTGGGGCGGCGGCTTGCCCCAGTATCCCGTCGGGCATCGGGACTTGGTGGCGCGACTGCGCGGCGACCTGACAGGCATGCCGGGACTTGCCGTTGCTGGCGCGGCTCTGGATGGGATCGGGATCGCGGCCTGCCTGGGATCCGCGCGGGCAGCAGTCAGCAAGCTCGCCGCTGATCTTGGTGCTTCGACAGGCTCAGCGCGCAACATCCCAAGTGGAATGATCGAGAGCGAAGATCAACTCGAGGAGAGCGGGAGATGAAGGCGCGGGAGATCAACTCAACGATTCGCTACACCATGTGGTCGGTGTTCAAGAGGTCTGGTCAACTGGACGATCCGCCCATGGAGACTTCAGACGCGACTGTGCGCGCGATCGAGCGTGCGACCCGAGACGACGATCTGGTGATTCGCGGCTGGTATGACGTGGCTGGTCTGCGTGCCGATGCCGACTTGATGGTTTGGTGGCACGCGCCCACCTCAGATGCGTTGCAGGACGCATACCACGCGCTGCGCCGCTCCGACCTCGGCGGCCACCTGCTACCGGTCTGGTCGCAACTCGCGCTGCACCGCCCGGCAGAGTTCAACAAGGGCCATGTGCCCGCCTTTATGCAAGACGAAGAGCCAAAGGCGTACCTCTGCGTCTATCCCTTCGTGCGGTCCTACGAGTGGTACCTGTTGCCGGAAGAGGAGCGACGGGCCATGCTCACCGAGCACGGCATGCTGGCTCGGCCGTACCCCGACGTACGAGCCAACACGGTCTCCTCTTTTGCGCTGGGCGATTACGAGTGGATGCTGGCGTTCGAGGCCGACGAATTGCATCGCATCGTCGATCTGATGCGCGCCCTGCGAGCTGCCGCAGCGCGCCGCCACACCCGCGAGGAGGTGCCCTTCTACACCGGCCGGCGACAAGAGCTGAGCGACATCCTCGCCCTCTGGTGAGCCGCTCGGTCGTCAGTGGCGAGTGGGTTCCAGGGAAAGCGAGACCGAGTTGATGCAATAGCGCAGGTCGGTTGGAGTGTCGTAACCCTCGCCTTCAAACACGTGGCCCAGGTGTGAGTCGCAGGTGGCGCAGCGAACCTCGACTCGCTTCATGAACAGCGACTTGTCCTCGATGTAGCGCACCCGATCCTCTGCCAGCGGCGCGAAGAAGGAGGGCCAGCCGCAGTGCGACTCGAACTTCTGATCACTCCTGAACAGCTCTGCACCACACGCCTTGCAGCGGTAGACGCCCTCGGTCTTGGTGTCGGTGTACTCGCCGGTAAAGGGGCGCTCGGTGCCAGCTTCGCGGAGCACCTTGTACTCCAGCGGGCTGAGTTGGGCGCGCCACTCGGCCTCGGATTTGACGACTTTGCCTACCTGGGCGGCGGGGTTGTTCTGCGTGTCGGTCATCTTTGCCTCTCCGTTGCGGGCACATGTGGCACATCTGCCAACAGCCAGCGCGGTATGCCTGTTCCCGACAGTACTCACCTATGCTGACGCCATGCCGGTGCCAGCGGTCGAGCTCGAGGTCGGTAACCGCACAGTAAGAGTGACCAGCCCCGACAAGATCTATTTCCCCGACGTCGGGCTCACCAAGCTGGACATTGTCTCCTACGTAGTCGCCGTCGCAGACGGCATGTTCCCTGCTTTGAAGGATCGCCCGGTCACCATGGAACGTTGGCCAGGGGGATACCGGCCGGATGTAAAGCTCAGCACCCGGAGCGATTCGCACGGCGAGGCGTTCTACCAGAAGCGGGCGCCTTCCAAAGGCATGCCCGACTGGGTTGAGACGGTGACCATCACCTTCCCGTCGGGCCGAACTGCCGACGAGGTTTGCGTCACCGAGCCGGCGACGATCGCCTGGATGGCAAATTTGGGGACCCTTCGCTACCATCCCTGGCCGGTGACCCGAGCCGACACCGAGAAGGTCGACCAGCTGCGTGTTGATCTTGACCCGCAGCCGGGCACCGACTTCTCTGATGCGGTACGCGCCGCACATGAGCTGCGCGGCGTATTGGAGGACGCCGATCTTGTGGGTTTCCCCAAGACCAGTGGGGGCCGCGGCGTCCACGTGTTCGTGCCGATTGAACCCGCGTACGGCTTCATCGACGCCCGGCACGCAGTGATCGCACTCGGCCGCGAGCTGTCCCGCCGGATGCCCGACCACGTCACGGTGAGCTGGTGGAAAGAGGAGCGCGGGGCTCGGATCTTTGTGGACTTCAATCAGATGGCCCGGGATCGGACCATCGCCTCGGCGTACTCCATCCGCCCAACGCCAACGGCCGTCGTCTCGGCACCCCTGGCCTGGGACGAGCTGAGCGATGTCGCCCCCGAGGACTTCACCGTCAGCTCGATGCCAGGTCGGTTCGCCGAGATCGGTGATGCATGGCGGTCCTTCTATGAGCTGAAGCCACGCAGTATTGAGACTGCGCTGGAGATGTACGCGCGTGATGAGCGCGAGCTTGGCACGGGCAAGTACGGCGGTGCGGAGATGCCTTATCCGCCTGATTATCCGAAGATGCCCGGGGAGCCAGCCAGAGTCCAGCCCAGCCGCATGACCCAGGAAACAAGAGAAACCGAGGGCCTTGCTTGACGCTCAGGGAGTCGAGGTGGCCCTAGAGACTCGGTAGTCGGTGAACAGCGCCCCGTCGTCGGCGTACAGGACGTGATGCAGCCGGAATGAGCTCGGCACCGGGAGGGCAGCACCGCTGGTGGAGCGCAGGCCCTGGCCGCCCACCACAACAGGAGCAAGCGTCAGGCACACCTCGTCGAGCAAGCCCACGGCGAGCAGATCGTTGTGCAGCCGAGGCCCACCCTCACACAGCAACCGCTGGAAGCCAGTTCCGGCAAGCTGATCCACAATGTGGGCCAGGTCCAGCGCCATGTCCGCAGCCTCGAGCACCGTAATGCCCGCCGCCCGCAATGGCTCAAGATCATCTGCTGACTTGCCCGGGGTGGTGATGATCATGACGGTTCCTCCCACGCCCTCAGCTGGTGTGGCAATCACCGGATCAAGCTCAGCGCTGGCCGAGACGATCACCAACATCGGGTAGGGGGCGAGACCTTCCTGCTCCCGGATCTGGAGCTGCCATGGTTCAAGATTGACAGCGCGATAGCCCTCGAAGCGCACCGTATTGGCCCCGACCAGAATCGCGTCAGCCAGAGCTCGTTGCAGGGCGAACAGATGGTGATCACTTTCGGTGTTGATGCTGCCCGATCGTCCGTCGGGGCCTTGCACAGAACCGTCAAGCGACATGACGAAGTTGCTACGGACCCAACCGCGGCCCTCTGGTGCGGGATGGCGGTACAGCTCCACCAGGTCCGAGTCACTGAGAGTTCGAGGCGCGCCGTCGTCAGGGCTGAAGATCAGCTGCACTGCACCATCGTGGCACGCCGTGTCAACGAAGGTCGGTATCGCTGTAGCCTCTAGGGCACAATCAGCCCATGACGAAGAAGAGCGATGGCGACCTGGCGGGCCCACCGATCACCAAGCCGCTCAGCGAGGTACTCAGGCTTCCTGTCGGTCGCGTTGACATGGCCGCGTTCGACCCGGCCGCCACGCTCGGCTTCCCAGGCGACAAGCAGGACGCACCAGCGATCACCGACGCGCTGGCGCCCGAGCTCAGCGATCTTCAGGAACGCCTGTTCGCCGCTGGGCGAGTTGACGAGTCCAGGACCCAGAGGATCCTGATCGTGCTGCAGGGAATGGATACGTCAGGAAAAGGGGGAGTCATCCGGCACGCCATCGGCATGGTCGATCCCCAAGGGGTGAAGATCAAGGCTTTCAAGGCCCCAACCGAGGAGGAGAGGGCCCACCACTACCTGTGGCGCATTGAGCGCGAGCTGCCACCGCCCGGCTTGATCGGCATCTTCGATCGGTCCCATTACGAAGACGTCCTGGTGGTGCGGGTCCATAACCTCGTCGAGGAGTCGGTGTGGAGCCAGCGCTATGACGAGATCAATGCCTGGGAGGAGGACTTGGTGGACCAGGGCACGGTGTTGATCAAATGCTTCCTCAACATCTCCTCGGCCGAGCAGAAAGAGCGACTGATCGCCCGGCTCGATGACCCGACCAAGCACTGGAAGTACAACCCCGGCGATGTCGACGAGCGTGCAAAGTGGCCGGCGTACCAGGAGGCGTATCGCGCAGTACTCGAGCGCTGCAACACCGAGCGCGCGCCCTGGTACGTCATCCCCTCCGATCGCAAGTGGTATCGAAACTGGGCCGTGGCGCAACTGCTCGTCGAGCAACTACGTGCCCTCGACCTAAAATGGCCGGTTGCCGATTTCGATGTCGAGGCGGAAAAGGCCCGGGTCGCTGCGAGTTGATGGCGCGGGTGGTAGCGATGATCACCAAAGGGTTACGCGCTGACCACCGATAGGTGGCGTGCCGGCGTGCGCTCATCCTCGGCATCGCCGACTTCATGAAGATCGACCAGATCCATTGCCGCAATCACGTATCGGATCAGCGCGACCTCAGCGATCTCAGGCTCGCCGCCCATGGGAGCGGACACCGCTACGGCGCCGGCCTCGAGCGCGAGCTCGGCCTGCCGGGTGTAGTGCAGTCCAGGCGCCAAGAACCAGCTGCCCACGGCAATGTGCCGCCGGCCTTGACCGCGGAGGCTACGAATGGCCTCGGCACTCGACGGCCCGGAACCGCTCGCGAAGGCCGTCACGCAAGGCAGCCGGTGATGGGTCGCCCATTGCCTGGCTCGCCTGGCGACCAGGGCGTTGCTCCGGATGTCGCTGCTACCCGCGGCGGCGAACACGAGCCCATCCAGCTCTGACACCCGTCGGGCACGCAGTGCGTCACGCAGCCGCCGGTCGATGATCGAAAGCAGCTGCGCCTCCGGACCGATCGGTCGCGAGGCGATGACCCGCAGCTGCGGGTAGCTTGCCTGCACTTGATTGAGCAGCGAGGGCACCTCGGCTTGACCGTTGAACGCGTCCGACAACAGCAGCGGCACGAATACGACCTCCGCGACCCCCTGACTGACCAGCTTCTTGACGACCTGGAGGCCATTGGGCGCGCAGTGGTCGAGAAAGGCCACGTGAATGTCGAGCTCCGGTCG
Organism: Propionibacteriaceae bacterium; assembly: GCA_035257925.1. GTDB lineage: Bacteria > Actinomycetota > Actinomycetes > Propionibacteriales > Propionibacteriaceae > Microlunatus. Next base: position 5,779 of record DATEWO010000034.1, read on the forward strand.
AATCGCCAGCAGACCCTCGCGGATCTGATGACTGACCTGTGGCACCCGGGGGTCGTGGCTTCCGTGGCCGAGGAGGATCAGTGTAGGAGCGGTCATGATGGCTTTCCTTGTTGTGCTCGGTATTGCGATTCGGACTTCGGTGTGGCTGCGGTCATGGCGGCGAGCGGGGTCGACCCGGCGAGGCCGGCTCCGAGGGTCCAGCCGTCCGCATCGTCGACGAGGATGAACGCCCCGGTGGCACGATGCTCGCGGTAGGAGTCGATCGGCACCGGCGAGGCAAGGCTCAGCCGCACCCGGCCGATGTCGTTCAGAGTGAGGGAGGCGGTCGGACGCCAACAAGGCACTGTTCCGGCCTCAAAGGCCAGGTCGAGTGTTCCCTCAATCGACTTCACGACGGCTTTGGTGATCGATGTGCCATGCTGAAACAGCACGCGGGCACCCACTGATAACTCCCGCTCGGCCAACCAGCACACAGTCGCCGTCAGATCTCGGATCGGTGCTGGGGGAGCGTCGGTCGCGGCGATGATGTCGCCGCGCGACACATCGATATCGCTGTTCAACCGGATCACGACCGATTGCCCAGCAACGGCTAGATCAAGGGGCCCATCAGGGGTGTCGATCGCTTCGACAATGGCATGGGAGCCGCGTGGCAGGACCACGACCTCCTCGCCTGGACGCACCCGGCCTGACTCGATCTTGCCGGCATAACCGCGGTAGTCACCGTTGACCTGGGGCGCGCGAGCAGCCCATGGTGCGGCAATCGCCGACTGAGGTCGGACAACGTGTTGCACCGGGAACCGGAAGTCGGAGCCGACGGCGAGACGCGTGTCGTCGACGTTCTCCAGATAGCCCAAGACTGTCGGCCCGTCGTACCAGGGAGTGCGATGCGACCGCGTCACCACATTGTCGCCTTCGGTTGCTGAGACCGGGATGCAGTGCGTGTCCAGCACGCCGAGGCTACGGGCCAAGAGCGCAAAATCGGTGGCAACGGCGGTGAAGACATCCTCGGAGTAGTCCACCAAGTCGATCTTGTTCACGACCAGAACGACATGCGGCACCCGCAGCAAGGACGCCACCGCCAGGTGCCGACGAGTCTGTTCGACAACACCCTTACGTGCGTCTACCAACAGCACGATGACATCGGCGGTGGAGGAGCCTGTCACCGTATTCCGGGTGTACTGCACATGCCCCGGGCAGTCGGCCAGGATGAACTTCCGGACCGGCGTCGCAAAGTAGCGGTACGCGACATCGATCGTGATGCCCTGCTCGCGCTCAGCGCGCAGGCCGTCGGTGAGCAGAGCAAGATCGGCTCGATCCAGACCCTTGCGTTTGCTTACCTGCTCAACATGATCAAGGGTGTCGGTGAGCACGGAATTGGTGTCGAACAGAAGTCGACCCACCAACGTCGACTTGCCGTCGTCAACCGAGCCTGCGGTGGCAAGCCGCAGCAGCGTACGGCCGCCGGTGATGTGATCGGCTGTCGGGGCCAGGAGCGGGGAAGGCCGGCGCATCAGAAGTAGCCCTCCCGCTTACGATCTTCCATGGCGGCTTCGGAGAGCCGGTCGTCGGCACGGGTAGCACCACGCTCGGTGAGCTGGCTGAGCCCAACCTCGCTGATCACGTCCTGCACCGTGTTGGCATTGGAGAGGACGGCGGCCGTGCAGGACATGTCTCCTACTGTTCGGTAACGAACCGAGCGCACCTCGATCACTTCACCAGGTCGTGTCGGCGTCACGTCCGTGATCGCGATCCACATGCCGTCACGCAGGGTCACCTGGCGTTCGTGGGCGTAGTAGATCGTCGGCACATTGATCTTCTCCGCCGCGATGTAGTCCCACACATCCAACTCCGTCCAGTTGGAGAGCGGAAAGACCCGGACATGTTCCCCGGGGAGGTGGCGTCCGTTATAGAGCGACCACAGTTCGGGGCGCTGGTTGCGCGGTTCCCACTGCCCGAACTCATCCCGCATGCTGAAGACACGTTCCTTGGCGCGGGCTCGCTCCTCGTCGCGGCGACCGCCGCCAAAGACGGCATCATGCCGGCCGTCGGTGATGGCATCGAGCAGTGGCACGGTCTGGAGTGGATTCCGAGTACCATCCGGTCGCTCACGGAGCCGGCCGTCATCGATGTAGCTCTCAACGCTCGCGATCTTCAGAGACGCGCCGTAGAACTCGACGGCCTCGTCGCGGAATTGCAGCACCTCTGCGAAGTTGTGCCCGGTGTCCACGTGCAGCACGCCAAACGGGAGCGGCGCCGGCCAGAAGGCCTTCGCGGCCAGGTGCAGCATGACCACCGAGTCCTTGCCACCAGAGAAGAGCATGATCGGCGAAGCGAATGTGGCCGCGACCTCGCGAATGATGTGAATCGACTCGGACTCGAGCGCCTGCAGCTCGGTCAGCGGCCGTAGTTGAGCGGTTGTCACCCGAAGTCCCTCTCCACGATCGCCGACAGCAGCGCCCTAGACATCTCCACCGCAGTATCAAGATCAACACGCGCAGTATCCAGTACCAGCTCGGCTTGGGTAGGCACCTCGTACGGGTCGTCGACGCCTGTCAGACCGCTGAGCTCGCCGCGACGGGCACGGGCGTAGAGACCCTTGACGTCGCGAGCCTCGGCGACGGCAAGCGGGGTCGCGACGTGCACCTCGCCGAACGGTATGGCGAGGCGGCCATGGTCGTCTCGGACAGCGTCCCGGGCGGCGGCGTACGGAGCAATCACTGACACCAGCACGATGACGCCATGCGAGGCGAGCATCCGGGCCACCCAGCCGATCCGAGTGACATTGATGTCACGATCTTCACGACTGAAGCCGAGCCCTGCCGAGAGATGCGGGCGTACATCGTCACCGTCCAGCACCTGTACCCGTTCGCCTGCGGCGTGCAGGTCGCGAGCTAAGGCATGGGCGATGGTGGACTTTCCAGCTGAGGGGAGGCCGGTGAACCACAACGTTGCGCCTCTCCTGGCGGGATGCAATGGAGCGCCTTCGATCAGATGCTCCCGGCTCGCCGCCCCCGCGGTCGCAGCCTGGGCGTTCACAGGTGGATCCCGCATTCAGTCTTGGCGAATCCAGCCCAGCGTCCAGCACGGGGAGCGTCTTTGGGTGCTTTGGTGGTGCATGGCTGGCATCCGATCGAGGTGTAGCCGTCCTCAAGTAGCGGGTTGATCATGAGTGAGTTGGCTTCGATGTAGCGAGCCACATCCTCATCGGTCCAGGTGGCGATCGGGGCGATCTTGATCAACTTCCGCTTCGCATCCCAAGAGATGACTGGGGTGGCGGCACGCGCCAGGGAGTCGGCACGTCGCAGTCCGGTGGCCCACGCGGCGTACGGCTCGAGAGCCTTGCCGAGTGGTGCCACCTTCCGTAGCGCGCAGCACTGATCAGGATTGCGGGCGAACAGATCCTTGCCCCATGCCGTGTCTTGTTCCGCCACGGTCTGCTCAGGTGTCACATTGATCACGTTGACGTTGTGCACCAGCTGCACCGCATCCCGGGTGCCGATCGTCTCAACGAAGTGGTAGCCGGTATCGAGGAAGATCACGTCGATACCCGGAGCCACCTGCTCGGCGAGGTGGATCAGCACCGTGTCCGCCATCGAAGAGGCCACCACCAGCTTCGAGCCGAACTCGTCGTAGGCCCAGGCCAAGATCTCCAAGGCCGTGGCACCCTCGAGATCACGGTTAGCCTGAGCCGCCAGGTCGGCCAGATCCACGGCGGTGCTCACCCGGACTCCTGCCGGGAAGTCCCAGACGCTCCTCCGGTGTGACCCCGTGAGGAAAGCCCGAGGAAAGTCACCGAGAACGCCCGCATGCAGCTGCGGCACTCCCAGCCACCCCCTTCCAGAGGAAAGAGGGTCTCTTCGGCGCAGTACGGGCAGTAGAGCACCGCCTGCCGAGTCGCATGCGAGGTCTCAGCCACGGCGCGTGACCTCCAGCGACCTGCAACTGCGAATGTTCATGCCAGCACCAGCTCGTCGGCGCGAGCGACCCATTGGGCAAACCGCTCGCCGTCTCGCCGTTCCGCCACATAGTGACGAGCCAGCCGCTCGACGTAGTTCGGCAACTCCTCGGCCGTCACCTTGTGCCCTCTGAGCTTGCGACCGAACCCCGCATCGAGCCCAAGACCACCGCCAAGGTGCACCTGGTAGCCCTCAACCTGATTGCCGTCCGGCCCAACGACCAGCTGGCCCTTCAGACCGATGTCGGCGACCTGAATGCGGGCACATGAGTTGGGGCACCCGTTGATGTGGACGGTGATCGGCGAGTCCATCTCGCCCAGTCGTCGCTCGAGCTCGGCGACGACCCGAGCGGCCTGTGCTTTGGTCTCCACAATCGCGAGCTTGCAGAACTCAATCCCAGTGCAGGCCATCACCGAGCGGCGCCATGCATCAGGACGCGCCGAAAGGTCGCATTCCTCGGCGCCGGCGATCAGTGAGTCGATGTTGGATTCGTCAAGATCGAGGACGAGCAGCTTCTGCAGCGGGGTGGTCCGTACACGGCGCGAACCGTGGGCCTCGGCCAGGTCGGCCAGCCGGACCAGGGCGCTTCCGCTGACCCGTCCGGCGACCGGGGACAGCCCGACAAAGTACTTACCGTCCTTCTGACGGTTGACTCCGACGTGATCGCCAGGCTGGGTCGGCACCGCTGGCGCCGGCCCGTCGATGAGGCGCCGCTTCAGGTACTCCGTCTCAAGTACCTCGCGGAACTTCTCGGCGCCCCAGTCCGCGATCAGGAACTTGATCCGGGCTCGGGTCCGGAGCCGTCGATAGCCGTAGTCGCGGAACACGGCTACCACGCCGGCCCAGACCTCAGCCACCTCCTCCCGCGGCACCCAAGTTCCGAGGCGTACCGCGAGCATCGGGTTGGTGGACAGACCGCCGCCCACCCACAGGTCGAATCCCGCTCCGTGCTCGGGATGCACGACACCGACAAAGGCAACGTCGTTCACCTCCGGTGCGACATCGTGCACCGGATGCCCGGTGAGAGCAGTCTTGAACTTGCGCGGCAGGTTGGAGTACTCCGGATCCCCGATGTAGCGGGCAACGATGTCTTGGATGGCTGGCGTCGGATCGATGATCTCGTCGGCTGCGATGCCGGCCACCGGAGACCCCAGGATGACCCGCGGACAGTCGCCGCAGGCCTCGGTGGTCTGGAGTCCGACCGCCTCCAGCCGGCGCCAGATCTCTGGCACATCTTCGATCCGAATCCAGTGCAACTGAACATTCTGCCGGTCCGTCACATCGGCGGTGTCTCGCGCGAAATCGACAGAAATCTGGCCGATGACCCGGAGCTGTTCTGTCGTGAGAGCGCCGCCGTCGATCCGAATACGCAGCATGAAGTACTCATCGTCCAGTTCCCACGGCTCGAGGGTCGCGGTTTTGCCACCATCGATGCCAGGTCGGCGCTGGGTGTAGAGCCCGTACCACCGAAAGCGACCACGGAGGTCATTGGGATCGATGGAAGCGAAGCCACGCTTCGCGTACACGTTCTCGATCCTTGCGCGGACGTTGAGAGGGTTGTCGTCTTTCTTGGATTGCTCGTTGGGATTGAGGGGCTCGCGGTAGCCGAGCGCCCATTGGCCCTCGCCCTTCTTGCGACGCGGACGGACTTCTGGACGTTGCCGAGTAGCTGTGCGACCTGGGCTGGTCGTCTCAGCTGCAGTATCGGTAGTCATATGAGGTGTCCTCGTCTCGGAAGCAGCGCGAGCCGGTCTGGCGAGCTTGGGCAAATGATTGCCAGGCGGGGGCTGCGGGCCAGTGGATCAGGCAGCGTGAAGGTGACACATCATCGACTCGGTCCTGCCGAGGTCGACGAAGCGCCGCGCAGTCAAACCCAGGGTCCGACGAGCAGGCGAGAGCGCCGGTCGCGCCGGCAGAGGCCAGGCGCGGAAACTTTCCGGAGCGATACGCACGGACCAACACTCCGCTAGTGACCTTGATCGAATCAAATCGTTTCTCAATATGTGGGAAAGACGTCCAATTACTGGGATTTGACGCGTCGTCGAGCGCGTACGCCGGCAAGCGTACGGGTGAGTGGGTTTCCTTGCGTGCTCTCCGGCGGAGGCTTCTCAACCTCAGGAGCGTGATGGTCGATGCCCGAGAGCCGTGGAAAGACGTCGTCAAGGGCTGAGTTGAGCGCCGCACCGATCAGCACAGCTATGGAGATCAGGTAGAGCCAGATCAGGAAGGCAATGGGCGCAGCCAGTGGGCCATAGATCGTCGGAGTTCCGATGGACTTGCTGAGCACGAACCGCAGCAGCAGGCTGCCACCGACCCACATAGCAACGGTGACGGCGGCACCCGGCAAGTCAGCCCGCCAGCGAGTACGAACCGGAATGGACAGGTGGTAGAGCGTTGCCAGCATGCAGGCGGATCCCAGCAACACAACGGGCCAATAGAGGCCTCCGATGAACCCCAGGCCCTGTGGTAGCACTCGGTTCACCAAGGTAGGTCCGGCCAGAATCAACGGGAGCACCACAACCCCGGCAACGAGGAAGACCAAGTAGAGCACAAACGAAAGGGCTCGGGTGCGGACCAGGCCACGCTTCCCGGCCAGGCCGTACATGATCGTGATGGTGTCGACGAAGACGTTGAGCGCCCTGGAGCCGGCCCACAAAGCGATCAGGAACCCGATCGAGATCACCGCGGCCCGGCCACGTGACAGTACGTCGTCCAGCGTTGGCTCAATGACGGTGTTGACGACCTCAGGGGTCAGCGCACGTGATGACAAGTCGAGCAGTTGCTCGCGAAAGCCGGCGATGGTTCGGATGTCCAAGGTGCCGACAATGAAACCGACGGCGCCTACCAACCCGAATACCAGCGGCGGGAGCGAGAGGATCCCGAAGAAAGCCGCTTCGGCCGCCAAGCCGGTCACCCGATAGCGCACACACGTAGCCCCTGTGTCCGCGATGACTCGCCAGAGCCGGCCAGTCCAGGTGAGTGCACGAGGCGCTGTCTCCAAGGGCTCAGATGTGCCGTTGGGATCGGTGCGGGCACTCACACTCTCAGCCTAGGGCCGGCCTGCTCGCCAGGATTCTCTCGGCGCCTGATCATCGGTCGCGGCAGGGCCGCAGTCCGGCTATGGAGTGTCAGATGCTTCCCCACGAGCGATGACTGCCGCTTGCTCGAGGCTTATGCCGTGAACCAGCGGATCGGCATGACGATGCACCTGCCGCCACTCGGATCCTTCACGACGAAAGACCAAGGTCACGCGCAGCGACCAGTCCTGGTCCGGCAAACCGCCCACGTCGCCGTGCTGTCGTTCGATCGCCGCCATGACCACCAGGTCGCAGGAGGTATATGTCTGCACGACTTCCAGATCCGCATCGCCCGCCTGAAAGTACCGCGAGGTGATCTCTATGGCCTCGTCGGAATCGTCTCGGCCGCGGATCAGTTCTCCGCCCCGGCGCCATCAACGTGTGGTCGTCGGCTGGCTTGATGAGCGCCAGGTATCTGCGAATATCGCCGCGCATATAGGCAGAGGCAGCTTCTGCAGTGCTTTTGATGAGCGCGGCAAGGTCCTCGTCGGTGATGTTTGGGTGCGTCATGTCTTCCTCTATCGACGGGTCCGTCGGCCTTATCCGAACCTTTCATATCCGCGCCGGTTCCGGACGGCTGGCTCCACTTGTTCCGGTTTGGTCAGCGGCGCGGTGACTCAGTGAGGCTGAGGCCACCGAGATCATGCATCATCTTGTTGTGACCATCCCCGAGAAGGGCATTGAAGCTGTGACCTCGGTTCCTGAACTTCCCCGTCTGTCCCGTTCGCTGCCTGACACTCCCGCCGCGGCGCCGGTCCGGATCGTCCATCTCGGCGTCGGTAACTTCCATCGTGCCCATCAGGCGTGGTACACCGCCCACAGCCCCGACGCCGACCAGTGGGGGATCGCGGCCTTCACGGGCCGGCGGACCGACATGGCCGACGCATTGAGGCCGCAGGACGGTCTCTACACCTTGATCACCCGCGGGAGTGAGGGCGACCGCTTCGAGGTGATCGGGGCGCTCTCGGCGGTGCATGGCGCCGTCGAGCACGATGCGTACCTGGACTATCTGAGCCGCACCGAGGTGGCGATCATCACCATTACCGTCACCGAGGCCGCCTATCTCCGCGGCGCCGATGGGCACCTTGACACCGGCCAGGACGTCATTGTGTCCGATCTGGAAGCTCTGCGATCCGATCCCAGAAACCCTGTCGCCTCGCTGCCGGGCAGATTGGTTGCGGGCATGGTCGCCCGCCGCACCTCAGGGGCCGCGGCACTCACCATCTTGTCCTGCGACAACCTTCCCGAGAACGGCACCGTCACCAAGACGGTGGTCCAAGATTTCGCAGCCCTATTGGACGAGACTTTGCCCGGCTGGATTGACTCGCACATTGAATTCGCCACGTCAATGGTGGACCGGATCACCCCAGGCACCACGGATGAGGATCGGGCGTTGGTGCGG
>DATEWO010000035.1:0-3084 GCA_035257925.1 Propionibacteriaceae bacterium
CGGACGTCACCACGTACCCGGAGTCGGGCGGCGCCTACCCGGAGCGGGCCTGCGTCGGCTGCTCCTTCGGCGCCGATCAGGTCGCACACCCGGCCCACCTGAACGCGCGGGACACGACCCTGGTGTATGTCTCGCGCGCCCCCCAGGCCGAGATCCAGGGCTTGAAGCAGCGCATGGGCTGGGAACTCATTCCCTGGTACACGCTCACCGACGACTTCGACAAGGATTTCGGCGTGGATGAATGGCACGGGCACAACGCCTTCATTCGTGAGGGTGATCGAATCTTTCGCACCTACTTCGTCGACGCCCGCGGTGACTCGCAGCTAGGCACCACCTGGAGCTATCTCGACATCACCGCGCTCGGGCGCCAGGAGGAGTGGGAGGACTCGCCCGAGGGCTACCCGCAGACCCCGCCGTACCAGTGGTGGAACTACCACGACGCGTACGGCAAGGACGCCTGATCGCACGTCGGAGGCGTCCCGCTGACACAGACGCTGCCATCGGTGACAGGCACGGCCTCCATCGAACCAGTTCCCTTTCCAGATCATGCGCTCGATACGCTGTATCGACGGACCGGAGCGAAGAGTGGAGGGAGCGAAATGGCCGAAGAGCAGGGCAGAGCCGCTGGAGGCGGCCGGCCGGCGTTGAACATCGAGCGGATCTACCAAACCACCGTCCCCGCGGAGGAGCTAGCCCGGGCGCTGGCGGACCACTTCCGCGCGCAGGAGTTCGAGGCACAGGTCTACCGCACTGGCGGGGACCGCACGGTGATGCAGGCGCGCAAGGAGAGCCTGTGGCGCCAGTTGCTCGGGGTCACCTACGCGCTGACGGTGGTCATCGCTCCAGGAGAGGGGCAGGTGAGCATCAACCTGGGGGGTCATGAGTGGGTCGATGCGGCGGTAAGCGGGGCGATCGGGCTGGTCGCGGTACCGCCGGTGCTGCTGGGGACCGCGTACGGCATCTGGAAGGAGAACCGGCTGGACCAGGAGGTCTGGCAGGTGATCGACAAGGCGGTTAGCGGTACCAGCGAGCCTGAGACGACGCCGACATCGGGGCCTCAGTAAGGTCGCGGGTATTCGACCACTCCGGGCTGCGGCGATCTGCTCTTGAGCGTAAAGGTCGTCACCGGCACCTCTTAGGGTGAGATTCATGACCGCAAGGACGACACACCTCGACCCTGGAGAACTCCCCAGCAACCCGGCCTTCACGCAGGGCGTGATCGCACCCGCTGCGCAGACGCTCTATGTGGGTGGCCAGCTCGGCACCGATAGCACCGGAGAACTGCTCGACGGGATAGAGGCGCAAAGCACTCAGGCAATGCGAAACGTGCTGACTGTGCTTGCTGCCGCCGGTACCGGTCCCGAGCATGTGGTCAAACTCAACATCTACCTCGTCAATGGGGTCGACGCACAGGTGGGATACGCGGCGTCGCGATCAGTGTGGGGCGATCACCGCACAGCCATCACGGTCGTTTCCACCGCAGGTCACGCTCGCCCAGGTGCGCTCGTGGAGATCGACGCAGTCGCGATCATCCCCGAATAGGTACGAGAGTCTGGTTGGCTGCTGAACGTGAGCGTGGCGTTTTTCTTGACGACGCTGGTGATCGTGGCAACGCCGGGCACCGGCGTCCTGTTCACAGTGGCTGCGGGCTTGTCGCGCGGCGCCCGGGCGAGCGCGGTAGCAGCATTGGGCTGCACCTTGGGCGTAGTCCCGCACATGGTCGCGGCGATCACCGGGCTGGCGGCGCTGCTCAACGCCAGTGCGGTCGCGTTCCAGACGCTGAAGTACGCGGGCGTCGCGTACCTGCTCTACCTCGCCTGGCACACCTGGCGTGACCGGACGCCATTGGATGTCGACCAGCAGGCGGCGCCGCAGTCGGCATGGCAGGTGATCCGCACAGCGGTGCTCATCAATGTGCTGAATCCGAAGCTGACGATCTTCTTCTTCGCGTTTCTGCCACAGTTTGTCCGCCCCAGCGAGCAGGCCGCGACCGGGCATATGGTCGGGCTGAGCCTGGTGTTCATGGCGGTCACCTTCGTCGTCTTTGTCATCTATGGATACTTTGCCGCCGGCGTGCGGCGCTTTGTGCTCGGGAAGCCCAGGGTGGTCGCCTGGGTGCGCCGGACGTTCGCGGCTTGCTACGTACTGCTCGCCGGACGTCTGGTCGTGCAGGACCGGTAGTTGCGGATGTGGTTCCAGCACAGTGAGGCGATTTGGCGTGATTTCCCACTCCTCGCCGCCGGCGCCATAGTCACTCAGGGGGAGACCTCGGATCGCGACGTGACCCGGCAGTCGCAGCGGTTCCTTGATCGCGCGGATGCCCGGCTGCGGCGATCGAGTGAGTCGGAGCTGCCGGAGATCCAGGCGTGGCGGCGCGCGTTCGCACAGATGGGACTGAAGCCGACCCAGTACCGGTGCGCCTCGGAGGCGCTGCTACGTCGCTACCGTAAGGACAAGGCGCTGCCCAACATCCATCCACTGGTTGACCTCTGCAACGCCGTATCGGTGGCATATGCGATTCCCGTCGCCGTGTTTGATCTTGACCGGGTCGATGGAAATCTCGAGGTGCGCTATGCGGATGGCGCTGAGGTTTACCTCGCCTTCTCCGGCGAAACCGAGCATCCGGCGCCTGGCGAAGTGGTCTTCGCCGACGCCGCTGGTCAGGCGCACGCGAGGCGGTGGACGAATCGGCAGAGCGCTCTGTCTGCGGTCCGACCGGATTCGGCCAGAGCGCTGATCGTCGCGGAGGCCTTGCACGACGACGCTGCCGCTGATGTCGCAGCGCTGCTCGACGAGCTGCAGCAGGTACTCACTGTCGTTCAGGCTGAACCCTTCGGGGTCGCCCGACTGTCGAAAGACCAGCCCTCCATCATGACCTCCTGAAACCACACCGATCTGGTGTCGACCGGAAGATCCGGGAGATCGCCCACTGCGTTGCCCCCCCGGACCGTGCTCAGGCCTCCTGGGACCAGATCAGGTTCAGCCGTTCGATCGCCTCAGCACGGCGCATCACCCGCACTTCTGATTCCTCGACCCCGTGCGACAGCAGCTGGGCCACGACTCCTGCGGGGATCGACGGCGTGG
>DATEWO010000036.1:0-5529 GCA_035257925.1 Propionibacteriaceae bacterium
CGAGGCGAGCGCCGCAGCCGCCGGTGCCGATTGGATGCTGCTGGAGACCGGCAGCCCGCAAGTTGCCGCTATCGGCCTGTACCGGTCGAGCGGCTACGTCGACGTCGAGCGCTTCGGGTATTACGCGGCGTCGGACTCAGCGCTGAACTTGGGTCGGCGCCTGCCGTGATCGGGCAGTCAGCTAGCCAGCCAGACCAGTGATCACAAGCTCCACATCAGCCAGTACCGCAGCGGCGGCGAGATCTCGGTCGAGGGTAGCCAGCGAGAGGTTCAGCTGCTGGGCGAGGGCGAGGTAGGCCGCATCGTATGAAGTCAGGCCGTAACGACGCCCGACCTCCAACAAGTGATGAAGCCTGGAACTGTTGGGGCTGATCCGGATCGGCAGATCTTGGAGTCGTTCCATGATGCGCGCGCTGGCGGCCACGGAAAGCCGACCGCGGCGCTCGGCGGACAGCACCACGTTGGCGACCTCGAGTTCCCACAGCGCGGGCGCGTGTGCCTCATCCTGAGACAGACGATCGAGCACTGCCTCCGTCTCGGGCGTCACCTCGTCTTCAAAGAGCCAAGCAATGGCCACTGATGCGTCGAGGACGAAGCCCGTCACCGACGGCCATGCTCGATCAGCTCACGGACATCAGCGTCCAGCCTCAGTCCGGTTCGAGCGCTGCGCAGCCGAGCGATCGCCTCGACGGGATCGGGCCCCACATCCTCAGGGGGCATGATCCGCGCCACGACCTTGCCGTGTCGGGTGATCGCGATGACCTCACCGTTCTCTGCCTCGTCGAGCAGGCGAGCGAGATGCGTCTTCGCTTCGTAGGAACCGACCGTCTTCATGTATTTAGACTAGTCGTCGACCAGTCTAAATACCACTGCCCGGCTCAATATCACTGTCTGGTCGACGGGCTCATCGCTAGGCCACCTGGAATGACCGCTTCGCTAATCCCATCTGGAAGTCGTCGATCACGACTTTTGGTGGCGCCGAGGGATCGGTCGCTGCACCGAAGGTGACAAAGATCGGCGTGTAGTGCTCCACCGTTGGGTGCGCGTACGGCATCCCCGGTGCGTGCCGGAAATCGGCCAGCACATCGACTCGGCCCGCAGCCAGGGCCTCGGCAGCCCAGTCATCGAAATCGCGGGACCAGCCGGGGATCACGTTGTGCTCCCAGCTGTCGCGGCCCAGGAAGGGTAGCCCATGGGTCATGTAGCCAGGGCAAGCGGCGCGGCCTCCCAATGGGCGCTCACGATCAAGATCGCGGTTGGCTTTGGCAAGGACCGCGACCAGGCAAACAGCTGGTCCATCCAGTGCGCGTCATTGAAGACCGGCGGCGCACCATGGCTGAGGTAGAGGGCCGGCATGGTGCCGGCGTCCGGCCGCCATCTTGCATGATCCCGGCTGGCCGGCGCGGAGTGCTGGAGGAACGCGTCAAACGCGGCACCCTCGACTGTGGGGTGCAAGATGCTCGTCATGCGGCTTGCTCTTCCAACAGGGCATCAACGAAGACCTCAGCGTCAAACGGTGCAAGATCATCTGCACCTTCGCCGAGGCCGACGAGCTTGACCGGGACGCCCAGCTCCCGCTGCACTTGAACCACGATGCCGCCCTTGGCCGACCCGTCCAGCTTGGTGAGCACGATGCCGGTCACATCGACCACCTCGGCAAAGATCCGAGCCTGGGTGAGCCCGTTCTGACCTGTGGTGGCATCGAGAACCAGGAGCACCTCACCGACCGGCGCCTGGCGCTCGATCACCCTCTTCACCTTGCCGAGCTCATCCATCAGCCCAACCTTGGTGTGCAGCCGACCAGCGGTGTCGATCAATATCACGTCGACCTCTTGCTCGATACCGGCTTTGACAGCCTCAAACGCAACGCTGGCAGGATCCGCCCCCTCCGCCCCTCGCACGGTAGGCACGCCTACTCGGCTCCCCCAGGTCTCGAGCTGGTCCGCCGCGGCCGCTCGGAAAGTGTCAGCAGCCCCGAGGAGCACGTCCTTGTCCTCGGCGACCAGCACCCGGGCAAGCTTGCCGACGGTCGTGGTCTTGCCCGTCCCGTTCACTCCGACCACCATGACCACTGCAGGCTGCTCGGTCCGATCTGCATTCAGACTGCGGTCCATGGTGGGATCGACCAGCTTGATCAACTCTGCCCGCAGAATGGCCTTGGCCCGTCCGGGCTCCGAAATCCCCTCGACCCGAAGTTTGTTGCGCAGCGATTCCACTAGTTCAGTCGTCGGCGCGACGCCAAGGTCGGAGGTAATCAGTGTCGCCTCGAACTCCTCCCAGGTGTCCTCATCAATCCGATCACGGGTGATCAACAACAGTAGGCCGCGGCCGAGCGGGCTGTTAGAACCCGCCAGCCGCCGGCGGAGACGTACCAGCCGGCTTTCCGGCGCTTCCGGGCGCTCCAGCTCGGGCGCCTCTGGAGCCAGCTCGATATCGGGAAGCTCGACTTCCGGCGGCTTGGCTCGGATGTCAACCTGGGTGGCGGAGGGTTCATCACCGGAGTCCTCGGCCGGCTTCTCCCATCCCCGGGGTGCCTTTTCGACGCTGGGCGGCGGTTCGCCTGTGCGAAGCGCTCGGCGTCGGCCCACGGCGAGGAAGCCAACGAGAAGGGTAGCCCCCAGCAGAATGACGCCAACGATCAACCACAGAGTTGTCGCATCCACCGGCTCATCCTAGGCGAGGACGGTCCGGTGGCCCGGCTCAGCGACCGCGGGTGGACTCGATCAGCTTGATGAAGCGAGCGGGCGGCTCTCCTTCGCCATTGAGATGTTCTGCCGCGCGCGCCGCCCGGTCCGCCAGCCGCGGTGCGCGCTGCTTGCCGCGGCCCTCCATTCCGAGCAGGACCAGGCCCACAGTGCAGGCTGCGACGACCAAGATCACGAGCATTGCGACGACGATGGAGGTCACGAACACCCCTTTCAGACAGTCAGTATCGACCAGGCGATGTCAAGCGGAACGGGGAAGGAACTGTCTTGCGGGTCGGACAACCGTGACTGCGATGCAGGCGGCGCCGATGGAACAGCTCTCGGCCTCATAGTCTGCCAAGCCGCGATCACGGTGTCCGTGTGGAAGGGCCGATTCTTGCTTTCAATTTCATCACAAAACCTGGATTGCACTCTGACAGGCAAACCGCGAGCTCCTGCAGTCGGCGAAGCGGGCTGCCCGTCATAGCGCAGGTTAGGCGACTGACTCGGTCTCACGAAGCCGTGAAGAGATCACAGTTGAGACTCCATCACCGCGCATGCTGATCCCATACAGCGCGTCCGCGATCTCCATCGTGCGTTTCTGGTGCGTGATCACCAACAACTGGCTTGTCGCGCGCAACTCCTCATAGATCTCCAACAGGCGCCCAAGATTGGTGTCGTCCAGAGCGGCCTCGACCTCGTCAAGAATGTAAAAGGGACTGGGTCGCGCGATGAAGAGCGAGATCAGGAAGCAGACAGCAACCAGGGCGCGCTCACCACCAGACAGCAACGAGAGCCGCTTGATCTTCTTTCCCGGCGGTCGGGCCTCGACATCAACCCCGGTGGTCAGCCAGTTGCCCGGTTCAGTCAGGATCAGCCGGCCTTCGCCACCGGGAAAGAGCCGTGCGAACACGCGCCCAAACGCGGCCGCAATGTCGGTGTATGCCTCCGCGAAGACGCGCTCCACCCGGTTGTCAACCTCGACGATGATCTCGTGTAGATCACGGCGTGTCTTCCGCAGGTCCTCCAGTTGTGCCGAGAGGTACTTGTGTCGGGCTTCCAGTGCGTCGAACTCCTCCAGAGCGAGTGGATTAACCCGGCCAAGCAGACTGAGCTCACGCTCAGCGGTCCTGAGCCGCTTTTCTTGCAGCTCGCGCACATAGGGGGTGAGCTCGGGTTGGCGATCCTCGCTGGATTGTGCGCTGCCGTCCTGCTGAGTGAGCACCGGGATTGGTTGGTCTGGTCCATATTCGGCCAACAGATCCACAGCTTGCAGGCCGAGCTCGGCCATGACCCGCTCCTCGAGTGCCTCCACCCTCATCTGCTGCTCTGCTCTGGCAATTTCGTCTCGATGGGCGGCATCAACCAATGACTCAAAATCCCGCGTCAGTGACCGCACGGACGCGCGCGCCGCACTCAGCCCGGCCTCGGCGTCGGTACGCATAGTCTCCGCCTCAGAGCGTTCTCGTGCGGACAACGCGAGGGAGCGTTCCAGAAGGCTGGCCAGGAACGTCCCCCCGGCGTGTACGGCAGCGGCGGTACGTGCCTCACGCGCCAGTCGCTCCCGGCGGGCGATCTCACGGAGACGCGCCTGGCGTTCTCCCTCAGCGGCGCGGCGCAGCGCATCGGCTCGACCAGCGAGGGCGCGTGCCCGCTCCTCCAGAGTCCGCAGCGCCAGGCGAGCATCCATCTCTGCGCTGCGGGCGAGCCTGGCCTGCTCGGCCAGCCGGTCGCGTTCTGCATGGTCCGGTTCCATCTCGCCGACGGTTTCGGCAGCGAGTTCGAGCCGGTGCTCCAGATCTGTGAGCCCGGCGACGTCGCGGTCACGCGCCTCCTCGGCGTCAGCGATGGCGCGGCGCAGCCGTTCCGCTTCGTCGTACGCCGAGCGGGCGGTCGAGCGGAGGTGGCCGAGCTCCTCCGCCAACGCCGCCATCGCAGCGTCGGACTCATGCAGCCTGGCAAGCGTGACTTCGGCCGTAGCGCTGGCCTGACGGTGCTGCTCCTCTAGCTGGCTCTGCGCGAAGCGCAGCCGCTCGCAGGCGTGACTGGCCTCAGTCAATCGCCGCTCGCCGTCGTCGATTGCCGACTGCACTTCGATGAGCGTTGGGTTCGCCGCTGATCCCCCAGCCGCAAAATGGGCACTGAGAACATCCCCGTCGCGTGTGACGGCGACGACATCCGGCAGCTGTGTGATCAAACTTTGGGCTGCGGACAGGTTCTCGACGACGGCAACCTTGCGCAGTACCCGGTGCACCGCCGCAGTGAGCTGATCAGGTACCTCGACCAGTTCGGCGGCGTATCGTGCACCGTCCGGAAGCGCTGGCCAGGCGTCGAGCTGCTCAGTCTCGATCACTCCGCCGAGCAACAGTCCGGCCCGTCCCAGATCCTCTGCCTTGAGGTGGTCGAACGCCGCAATTGCTGTATCGACGCCGGTCACCGCTACCGCGTCGGCTGCCGCACCGAAGGCCGCTGCAATCGCCGTCTGGTACGGGGACCGCACCCTGACCAGCGTGGCGACTGAACCCAGCAGCCCGTTCAACCGATCGGTCGCGGCAAGCAGCGCCGAGGTGGCATCTTTACCGTTCAGCCCCACACGCAGCGCCTCCACACGCGCCGCAAGGGCTGCCCGCTCCTGAGTCGCGACCTGCTCCTGACGTCCCAGCTCGGCCTGCTGCTTCTCGATCTCGTCCAGCACCTCGCGCGCCGCCTCGTGATCTGCATCCAGGCCGAATTCACCGGCGTCGAGGCCTGCCACCTTGGTCTCCAGTGCGGTGAACGCCCGAGAGGCTTGTTCGGCCCGTTCAGCAGCCTGTCGCTGCGCAGTGGCCAGCCGGCTGATCTCGGC
>DATEWO010000037.1:0-2944 GCA_035257925.1 Propionibacteriaceae bacterium
CCGGGGGCGGTAGCGAGTAGACCCTGGCGAGCCGCTCTGCGACGAAGGCTGCCGAGAGCGCGCCAGGGTCGTGATGGAAGACACCGACCCCAGACGCCGAGGCGCCCATTCCAGCTGCTTCTTCGCCGACCAGCCCCGACGCCCATGAGCGGAAGGACTGATCAGTTGGTACGTCCGGTCGACGGGATATCCGCAGTGCCCGGAGGAAGCCCTTGGGTGGCACCCGCTGCAACCGCCCTTCATGCCAGAACCGAAACCGCGCGATCGCGCCCACTGGGACTCGGCAGGTAACACCCAGCAAGCCGCGCTGCTTCAGCCATGCCCAGGTCGGCCCGTCGCGATAGATCACGTGCGGTCCCTCGTGGGCCCGAAAGACGCGCGGATCCTCCGGCGGATTGGTCGCGGGCTTCCGTCGCACGGGCGTCGAGCGCCACCGCCCGCCGAGTGTCCGGTGCGCTTCATGCAGTGTGACGGAGGCGCCGGCCTCGGCTGCAGTGATGGCAGCCGCCAAACCACCCAGCCCACCACCTATGACAGTCACCGTGTTCACAGCCATACCATACCGTATGGTATGGTCGCCCCCATGCCGACGAGGTCCGACTGGCTCCAGGCCGGGCTTGAAGCCGTTGCTGAAGACGGCCCCAATGCCGTGCGCATTGATCGACTGTGCCGGCGTCTCAGGGTCAGTAAAGGCTCCTTCCACCATCACTTCGCAGGCGCAGGTGACTACAAACGATCACTGCTCACCGCATACGAAGATCTTGTTGTCGAGGCACTCGACCGGGCGATCGATCAGACCAAAGCTGATACCCCAAAGGCGGCATTGGCGGGCCTGACAGCGGCCATCACTGGCAAGCACAGCTTCTATCGACCCGAACTTGAGGTAGCGATGCGTGCCTGGGCCTTTTCGGATTCTGACGTTCGCGCGGTCCAAGAGCGGGTCGACCAGCGGCGACTGGATTCGCTCCAACGCATCTGGTCCCGAATCCTCGACGATCCAGCCGCGGCTCACACTGCCGCCTTGCTTCCCTACCTCGTCGGCATTGGCGCGAGTCTCGTCCAGCCACCCACTCCCCCGCAGCAGCTGCAACGTGTGTACGAGCTACTCCTGGGACTTGTACCGGATTAAGTGAGGAAGAAAGTTATCGCCGTAGCCCTCATCTTTGACTACACCAACGGGTTCCACGACAGCGCCAACGCTATGGCAGGGCCAATCGCCACGGGGGCGCTCCGACCACGTACCGCGGTAGTCCTCGCCGCCGTGCTCAATCTCCTCGGCGCCTGCCTTGCCACCGAGGTCGCAAAGACGATCTCCGGTGGCTTTTTTGACGATGCACTGATCACCGTTCCCATCATCTTGGCCGGATTGGTGGGGGCGATCATCTGGAACCTGATGACCTGGTTGCTTGGCCTGCCGTCCAGCTCCTCTCACGCGCTGTTCGGCGGCCTTATCGGAGCGGTCATTGTCGGTGCCGGGGTCGCATCGGTGCACGGCTGGGTGATCGTTTCCAAGGTCCTGCTACCTGCCATCGTCGCGCCATTAGTGGCCGGCATTGCCGCTGTCATGGCCACCCGGCTGGCCTACCGGATCACCAGGAGGACGCCGAGTACGCACACGAACTCTGGCTACAAGTACGGCCAGGCGTTTACGGCTTCCTTGGTGGCGCTTGCGCACGGGACGTCTGACGGCCAGAAAACCATGGGCGTGATCACCCTGGTATTGATCGCCGCCAACTTGCAGGCACCGGGCACGGCACCGCAGTGGTGGGTGATCATCGCTGCTGGCATCGCGATAGGCCTAGGTACATATTCCGGTGGGTGGCGGATCATGCGCACGATGGGCAAGGGGATCGTCGAGATCGAGACGCCCCAGGGTGCTGCATCGGGGGCCGCAACGAGCGCGACCATCCTCGCATCGGCTCATTTCGGATTCGGCCTTTCGACCACGCATGTCAGCACTGGCAGCATCCTGGGGTCCGGGGTCGGACGCGAAGGCGCCGAGGTTCGCTGGAGCGTCGCCCGGCGGATGCTCTTTGCTTGGATCCTCACCCTGCCGGGTGCCGGTTTGGTCGGCGGACTAGCCGCGCTGCTCTCCGATCAAGGCGTCCTAGGGGTCATCGCGCTGCTGGCGTTGCTCGCCGTCGCATGCTTGGTGATCTATCTCCTCTCGCGCCGCCACAGAGTCAGCCACGCCAACGTCACGGACAGCCACGAGGTCTTGGTGCTCGCAGCCGCTGCTCCGTCCACCACCTACGCCAACGACCCGCGGATGGATAGTCCCAAGCCGAAGAAGGCCAAGAAGGCGAAGAAACCCAAAGCGAAGAGCGCCGCCTGATGAATATCGACTGGGCTGCCCTGGGCATCGTGGCCGTCGTTTCCATCGTGGCATCGGTGATCTTCACGATCTTGTTGGCGAATGGTATCCGCTTGCTCTCCGCCGCCAAGATCAAATCGAACCAGGGTGGCTCCGGCACGTTGGCCTATTCACTGGGCTACGCCCTACTCGGCATCGCCGGGCTGCTCGTGCTTTTCGGTATCTACTTGATTATCCCGCAGTTCCATTAGAGCTATATTTGTCGATCTTTCAGGCCCGTCTTCAACTCGCTCGGCTCATGCAGCGTTGGGTGTTCGTCGCCGTCGTCGACCAAGCTGTTGTTGGGCGTGCAGTCTTCGGATTCGGGTGTTGAGTTGGGGTCGCTGATTCTGATCGATCCACCAGGGCGGCATCCATTCGGGTAGTCCATCGCTGTTCATGCGGCAGGTCCAGCCTTTTTGCAGGAAGTGGCTGTGGTGGTATCTGCAGAGCAGGGTGAGATTGTCTAGGTCGGTTGCTCCGCCGAGAATCCAGTCTTTGATGTGGTGCCGGTCGCAGTAGCTGGGGGGATGCGTGCAGCCGGGAAATGAACATCCGGCGTCTCGGGCGATGAGGGCCATGGTTTGGCCT
>DATEWO010000038.1:0-5482 GCA_035257925.1 Propionibacteriaceae bacterium
AGTCACGGTTATCCCAGGCGTCTCCTCGGCATTTGCTGGTCCCGCCTTGGCCGGCGTGCCGCTCACCCACCGCGAGCTCACTCAAGGGTTCACCGTGATCTCTGGCCACGCCCCACCTGGCGATCCGGGCTCAACTCTCAACTGGCAAGCACTGGCCACCGCCAACACCACCCTGGTGATCATGATGGGCGTCGCCACGCTGCCTGCCATCACCACTGAGTTGATCAAACACGGGCTAGCCGTCGACACTCCAGCCATGACGGTCGCCGACGCGGCAATGCCGAGCCAGCAGGCCGTCCGCGGTACTGTCGCCGACATCGCGGAACTCACCAAGGACGCAGGCATCAAGCCTCCGGCGATCACCGTCATTGGCGCCGTTGCAGGCTTCACGCCCACCTGGGACTAACCGAAGGCACTGGTCTCAGGATTCGAGGTGCTGGGCTCGCCCCTCGAGATACCGCCGCTCCGCGAGGTTATCGGTAAGGGCGGCCGCTTCTCGAAAGAGATCGGCGGCCTGCTGGGTCTCGCCATTGAGTTCGAGCAGGTGCGCGCGGACGGCTCGCTCCCGCTGCCGGATGAGTGGGTCGTCTGCCAGGCCGTCCAGCAACATCATTCCCCGCCGCGGACCGTACGCCATCGCAACCGCGACCGCCCGGCTGAGCCGGACAGGCGGGGTTGGTGTGAGCTGTTCCAACCACGCGTACAGGGTGGCGATCTGCGGCCAATCGGTTTCGGCGTAGCTGGGTGCTCCATTGTGCACGGCGGCGATC
Organism: Propionibacteriaceae bacterium; assembly: GCA_035257925.1. Classification (GTDB taxonomy): domain Bacteria; phylum Actinomycetota; class Actinomycetes; order Propionibacteriales; family Propionibacteriaceae; genus Microlunatus. The sequence goes on from DATEWO010000038.1 coordinate 771, forward strand.
GCAGCTTGCAGCTGGTACGGCCCGACCTGACGCTGGCGCATGGCGGCGGTGATCAGAGTCGTTCCCTCGGCGGTGAGCGATCTATCCCAAAGATCGCGCTGCTGATGTTCCATCGTGATCAGGTCACCAGCCTCTGTGGAGCGGGCGGGGCGGCGCGCGTCGCTGAGCAGCATCAGCGCCAGCAGCCCGGCCGCCTCCGGCTCATCGGGCAGCAGCCGGTGGAGCATCCTTGTCAGCCGGATCGCCTCGGTGGTCAGGTCGACCCGGTGCAGCTGCTCACCCGCGGTCGCCGCGTAGCCCTCGTTGAAGATCAGGTACAGCACCTGCAGCACCGCGGTCAGTCGGTCGCCTCGATCCTCGGCAGAGGGGAGGACGAAGCGTCCGCCAGCGGACTTGATCTGTTGTTTGGCGCGGCTGATGCGCTGACCCATGGCGACTTCACTGACTCCGTAGGCGTGGGCGATCTCAGCGGTGGTCAACCCACCCACGGCTCGCAGCGTCAACGCGACCTGGGAGACCGGGCTCAGAATCGGATGGCAGCACAAGAACAGCAGCGTCAGGCTGTCGTCGGCAGCCGGTTCCTCGGGCGAAGCCGGCGTCGGCTGGCTGGCCAGCTGATATTCGCGACGCTGCCGAAGCTGCTCGGCGCGGAGCTGGTCGACCATGCGGCGGTAGCCGACCCGGATCAGCCAGCCACGGGGATAGTCAGGGATGCCGTGGGTCGGCCACTGCTGCGCGGCGGCGAGCAGCGCATCCTGGACCGCGTCCTCGGCGATGTCGAAGTGGCCGAATCGCCGCACCAACGCGCCGAGCACCTGCGGCGCCTCGGTACGCAGCAGGTGCTCAAGCTCTGGTGTAAACGCTGCCATGTGGCGCGGCGGCTGCAGTCTAGGTCTGGGCGGTGGACTCGACGAAGTCCTCACCCATGATTGGTCGGATCTCAACCGTGTCACCGATCGCGGCAACCACCTGTCGGGCGATCTCTACAGCCCGGTCGTAGCCGCTGCAGTCAATGACCGCATAGCTGGCCAGCACCTCCTTCAGCTCGGCGAACGGTCCATCGCTGACCACGACAGCGTCGGCCTGCTTGCGCAGGGTCCGAGACATTGAGGGGTGTCCGAGGCCTTCGGCTGCGACAAACTCTCCTGACGCCATCAGCTCGGCCTGGAATTTCTCATAGATCGCGAACGCCTCCAGCGCGTCCTCCGAGGGGGTCTCGGGGTCAGCGGAGTCCCACTCGGCGATGGGGGTGTAGCTGAGCAACAGGTACTTCATGACTGGTCCTCAATCCGATTGGGGCGAAGCTTAGGTCTACGTCAGCGTGCTGATGATGATCGCAGCAGCCACAGTGCCACCGCAGTCGTCCAGATGAACGCAACCAGGCCGTTGACGGCCACCTGGATGCTCGCCCACGCCGGATTCACCGGTGCCAGGAAGACCAGCGCGGCGCCCGCGTTCAGCACGGTCGCCCAGCCGGCCCGGCGGCGGCCCATCCGTACGGCCAACACGATGCAGGCCGCGGCCAGCCCAGTGAAGGCCACCGTGGCCGCAACGATGTGGCCGATGCCGTGCCAGGACATCGACGGCGCCGGTCCTTCGGGCGTGCCGATCGGGAATCCATTCTCGGGGTCCATAACGAACACGCCCGAAGCGACCAGCCCGAGGCCGAAGACGGCGATCAGCGGGGCCAACCAGCGCCGGCCGACACCATCGGTGATGGTGCGCCGGACGGCGACAGCCAGACACAGCACTCCAATGCCGGCGAGTACGAAGTTGGCTACCTGAACAAAACCGGGACCGCCAGTGGCGAGCAGGCTAAGCGGGTGCCGTCGCAGGTCGAAGCCGTCGCGAAGCAGAACTTGGCCGGTGGCTAGCACGGCAAACAGCGGTCCGGCGAGGGCGCCGGCGATCAACAGGGTTCGGGTGGATCGGGCCGATGTGCGCGGCAGGTCGATCGAGGTCGCGGCCGGTGTGGTGGATGTGGTAGTCATCATGACTCCTTCGGTTGGTGATTGGTGCCGCTACGTCCGGCCCAGCCGGCGGAATTCGACATCCCAGGGATGTGATCTAGATCACATCCATGGCCACCAGCCCCATGTCGAAATTGCCGTCATGGTCCCGATGTAGCCGCACTCAGCCCGATCCGCGGGCCCACGAGAAAGGGACAACCATGTCCGACGATGCGTATACCCCCGACCAGCCCGCCCAGCCCAGCGACGCCATGGCTGCGCTCGACCGTCTGGTCGGCAGCTGGACGGTGACCGGTGAAGCCCAAGGGACGGTCCGCTATGAGTGGATGCCCGGCCGGTTCTTCCTGCAGCAACACGTCGAGCTCAGCCAGTACGGGCAGCAGATCACCGGTCTAGAGGTGATCGGTCATCTCCGTCCCTTCGGGGAGCCGCCCAGCGAGGAGATCTACTCCCGCTTCTACGACTCGACCGGCAACACCTTGGACTACGTCTACGAACTGGTCGGGAACACCTTGACCATCTGGGCCGGTGCCAAGGGCAGCCCAGCCTTCTATCGGGGCGAGTTCAGCGACGACGACCAAACGATCAGCGGCGACTGGGTCTACCCCGGCGGTGGCGGCTACAGCTCGACGATGACCCGGTCCGACCAGTGAAGGACTAGCCGAGCCTGTCCCCTTGGGGGCTGTCCTTCACGGGCTCAAGGCTCGTGAGCCGCCACATGTGCTGACTCCTACTGATCAAGGCTCGGCCCAGTGGTGCTATGTCGATCCGGAAGATCACTTCGGGCGCCGCGCCGAGAGCGTGCACCAAGAGCGCTCTGGCAACCAGCGGTGTCACGACGGCGACGCTTCGGCCGTCAGGCCACTGCTGCTCGTCGAGTACCCGACCTACCCGGTTGATCAACACCGCAAGACTCTCGCCGCCGTGCGGCGCGGCATGTGGGTCGCGTAGCCAGGTGTCAAGGCCGGATGGGTCCTGGGAAGCAACGTCGGCCAGGGCCTTGCCGGTCCATGCTCCGAAGTCGCATTCACGCAGGTCATGGATGGCTTCGGCCGTTCCTCCCAGACGCAGCGCAGTGGCCTGGCATACCTCCTCGGGTCCGCTCACCCAAGACGCGATACGCCCGCTCAGCCGCCGGAACTCCTCCCATCGGACCAGCTCGCCAGGGTCGCCAAACAGCGACGCCTTAGTCGTCGAGGTTGGGGCATGGGCAACCACCAGCAGCCGTTGGGCCATCAGCGGTTGCCGGGTCGACTTTCGCGGTCGCGTGCTGCGACAGTCATCTGCCAAGCGACCGTCAGGCCCACCAACCGCGACACAAAGAGTGCGACGTAGCCGAGGCCGGAAAGTTGCTCGAACATCACCACTGAGCGTGCTTGGCCCGTGATGGGAACGACATCTGACAGGCCAGTGCTGGACAGGTTGGTGAAGCTCAGAAACAGCAGCTCCATCCAGGTGCGTTGTCCCGCGGGGTTCACCGCCGCGGTAAAGCAACCCGGTTGGGCTGTCTGCACGACCTCGAAGAGGTAGGCGAAGCCCCACGCGACGAGGGTGAAGGTGGCACCGACAGCAAATAGCTCGTCGGTGGTGACGGTTCGGTCCGACAACATGTAGACCATCAGGCTGCCGGCTGCCCAGAAGTAGAAGAGCGCATGGCTTACTGCCGAGGCCACATCCAGCGCCGGGGTGGGGTTGATCGCGTCGACGATCGACAACCCCGACGCCACGACGGCCAACGTCACCGCGATCCAGGTTGGTCCTGCTGACGCCCGAACCGACCAGATGGCCAGTGCCAGCACGACTGCCCCGAACACTTCGAACAGAACGGCTCCGGGACCGGTCTCCTCCATGAACGGGTAAACCAGCACCCCGATCAGCTGGACGACGAGCAAGATCGCGGAGGGGTGGGCCAGCACCGTTCCCCACATCCCACCGGCCCGGGACAATCTCATGCGGGCAACATACCTAGTGTCGTGTCTCCTAGGTCTCTTTACGGTTCGCGCCGCCCAGGCACGCACCTCGCGGCGTTCTCCTCGGTCGACATACGACCCGGTATCCCTCCCTCGTCGGCCTTGCGATCCACGCACCTGAACGACGCCAACCGCAAAGGAACCTAGGAGACACGACACTGGGTTGAGACCCTGAATTTGCATCATCAGCATGGTCGATCGGATGTCTTGGGCATAGCTGACGACGCTCGTGATGCAAATCCAGGTTCCTTGGCGCCTGCCAGGCCATTTGGCGATACAGTGCAGAGGTTCGCGGAGGACCTGGAAGTTCGGTGAGAATCCGGCACGGTCGCGCCACTGTGTGAGCTGAAACGAACTGCACTGCCTTGAAACAGCACTGCCACGCTCGAGTCAGACCCTGCCTCCGACGAGCTCCGTCAACGCGGGTCGCAGGAACCCGGAGGAGGAACTGATGTCAGAGGTGACCCACACCAAGCCCGCCGCCGTTGCGGCTCCGCCGTTCTCTTTCAGCCAGGTGCTGCCCTGGCTGATCTTCGCGGCAATGCTGCTCCTGGTCGCTTTGTACTTCGTCTCGGCAGAACAAGGTGCGACATCTCTCCTCTCGGGGACTGCGGTACACGAGTGGGTGCACGACGGGCGTCACTTGCTCGGCTTCCCCTGCCACTGAGCCTGGCGCCATGACTTCCGCACGCAGTTTCCTGATCAGAGGTCTGCTCGCAGGCCTGTTCGCCGGCCTCATCGCCTTCGGTGTTGCGTACGTGGCAGGTGAACC
>DATEWO010000039.1:0-8198 GCA_035257925.1 Propionibacteriaceae bacterium
CGCGGGCTTGTCCGCGATCTTAGTCGCAACCACCGCTTGTGCCGGAGCCGGCGGAGCCGGCGGCGGTGGCGGCGGGGAAAACTCGATCAACGTCTTGATGGTCAACAATCCGCAGATGCTCGCGTTGCAGAAACATGCCGCCGAGTTCACGAAAGAGTCGGGCATCACGGTGAATTTCACCGTCAAGCCGGAGAATGAAATGCGCAACCAGGCTGCGCAGGAGTTCGCGAATCAGTCGGGCCAGTTCGATGTGGCGACGCTATCGAACTTCGAGATCCCCTTCTACTCGAAGAACAACTGGCTGTGGTCAATGGATGACATCCAGGCGTACAAGGATGACAAGGAGTTCAACCAGGCCGACATCTTCCCGTCGATGACCGAATCGCTGAAGGGTCCGGACGGCAAGCTCTACGGTGAGCCGTTCTACGGCGAGTCGTCGTTCTTGATGTACCGCAAGGATGTCGCGGACAAAGCCGGCGTGACGATCAAGGACAAACCGACGTGGGATGAGGTGGCTGCCGCGGCCGCCAAGCTGGACGGTGCCGAGTCGGGGATGAAGGGCATCTGTCTGCGTGGTCTGCCTGGTTGGGGCGAGGTGTTCGCGCCGCTGACCACAGTGGTCAACACCTTCGGCGGTACCTGGTTCGAGAAGGACTGGACCCCGAAGGTGAATGCTCCAGAGTTCAAGGAGGCGACCACTTTCTACACCGATCTGGTGAAGGCGCATGGTGAGGCGGGTGCAGCTCAGGCCGGATTCGCCGAGTGCTTGACCGCGACGACCCAGAGCAAGGTGGCGATGTGGTACGACGCCACCTCGGCTGCCGGCAGCCTGGAGGCCCCGGATTCCCCGGTGAAGGGCAAGATGGCCTACGCGCAGGCGCCCGTCAAAATGACCGACGCATCCGGCTGGCTGTACACCTGGGCGTGGGCGATCGAGAAGAAGAGCGCCAAGCAAGACAATGCCTGGAAGTTCATCTCCTGGGCGTCGTCGCAGAAGTATGAGGAGCTGGTGGGCGCCCAAGACGGCTGGGCAACGGTGCCGGCCGGCAAGCGTCTCTCGACTTATAAGAACCCGGAGTATCAGAAGGAGGCCGGAGCGTTCGCCGAGGCGACCTTGAAGGCAATCGCGGAGGCCGATCCGGTCAACCCAGGTGTCCAACCGCGGCCTACCATCGGCATCCAGTTCGTCGACATCCCAGAGTTCACCGACCTGGGCACCAAGGTCAGCCAGGACATCTCGGCTGTCATCGCCGGCAAGAAGACCGTCGATGAGGCGCTCAACAATGGGCAGAAGCTGGCCGAGCAGGTCGCCAAGAAATACCAAGGCCAGTAGCAAGATCTGAGGGAACGTCGGCAGGCTCAGGCTCCACCCGGTGCGGCCTGAGCCTGCCGAAGATCACGACCGACAACTAAACGCTAGCGTGAACTTGTCGAGGGGCTAGGGCCATCTGCGACAGCTCACTTCACATCTGACAAGGAGGCATGGCGCATATGGCCACCACAACGGCGACGCCCCTCGACACGAAGGCCGAGGCCAAGGCAGCCAAGAAGAAGGAGCCCAAGCCGAGCTTCAATGACCGCTGGCTGGACAAGAAGGGCTGGATCCGACGGTTCCCGCTGCTGCCGGCTCTTGTCTTCACCATCATCTTGACCCAGATCCCGTTCCTGGCGACGATCATCATCTCGTTTATGAACTGGGAAGCCCAAAATCCCACCGAGATCGCCTTCGGGACGCTCGACAACTATGTGCAGGTCTTTACCGATCCGGCGCTCCGCTCCAGCGTGTTCTTCACCATCGTGCTCACCCTGACCGTTGTGCTGGTGTCTTTGGCATTGGGGCTGGGCATTTCGTTGTTGCTGAACCGCAACTTCTTCGGCCGGGGAATTGTCCGGACCATGATGATCACTCCGTTTCTGATCGTGCCGGTTGCCGCCGCGTTGCTGTGGAAACACGCCATCTACAACCCGGTCTACGGTTTGCTCAACGGCCTGCTCACACTGGTCGGCGCAGACGCTCAGCCGGACTGGATCACCGAGTTCCCGCGGTTGGCGATCGAGGTGCAGCTGATCTGGTATTGGACCCCGTTCATGACCCTGATTCTGCTGGCCGGTTTGCAGTCCCGACCAGGTGACATTCTCGAGGCGGCCAATGTCGACGGTGCGAGCGCCTGGCAGTCCTTCCGCTTCATCACCATGCCCCATATGCGGCGCTACCTCGAACTCGGCGGCCTGCTCGGCTCCATCTATGTCATCCAGACCTTCGACACGGTGTTCGTCATGACGGCCGGCGCACTGGGCACCGCGAACCTGCCCTTCACCGTCTACGAGACCCTCTACAGCGCCCAAAACTATGGTCTTGCTTCCGCCCAAGGCGTGGTCGTGGTGATCTTCTCCATCGCCATCGCCACCTTCTTGCTGCGTACCGTGTCCACCCTGTTCGAGGAGTCCTGATGACCAGCGCACTCGCCCCAGCCCCCAGCAAGCTAGCCGCTGAGCGAAAGAAGTCCAGTGAACGCGGCCGGCGCCTCGGCTCCCGCGGCGGCAACATCGCCGCCGGCATTGCAGCCTGGGCCATCGGGATCTTGTTCGTCTTCCCGGTCTTCTTCATGGTGTTGACAAGCCTCCATTCCGAAGTCAACGCCTCAACAAACCCGCCCAGCTTCTTCGCCCCACTCACCCTCGACGGCTACCGGGAGTTCTTCGGCGCATCCTCCGGCGCCAGCCCCTGGCCACCGTTGATCAACTCCGCCACGGCCTCGATCGTCTCAACCATCCTGGTGATCTTGCTGGCGATCCCCGCTGCGTACGCGCTCTCGGTCAAGCCGATCAAGAAGTGGACGGATGCCATGTTCTTCTTCCTGTCCACCAAAATGCTGCCCGCAGTTGCGGGCCTGCTGCCGCTCTACATCATCGCCAGATATCTCGGCCTGCTGGACAACATCAACTACCTGCTCATCTTGTATACGGCCATGAACCTGCCCATCGCGGTCTGGATGATGCGTTCCTTCCTGGCCGATATTCCGGTCGAGCTCTTCGAAGCAGCGGCAATTGACGGCGCCGGCCTGGTCCGCACACTGCGCAGCATCATTGTGCCGATCATCTCCCCCGGCATTGCCGCTACTGCGCTGATCTGTTTCATCTTCGCCTGGAACGAACTGCTGTTAGCCAACACCTTGACCAGCGTGATCGCCGGGACGGCACCGGTGTTCCTGACCAGCTTCGTCACCTCCCAAGGTTTGTTCCTGGCCAAGGTATGTGCCGCGGCGACAATAGTCTCGCTGCCGGTGATCATCGCCGGCTTCGCTGCGCAGGACAAGCTGGTGCAGGGCCTGTCCCTCGGTGCCGTGAAGTAAGGCACAGCTTGAGATGACTGCACTGAACCAAGCCAATCTGGGATCACTTTCGGTGCCAGTGCCGAGCTACGACCGCTCAAAGGTCAAGGTTGGCATCGTGCACTTCGGTGTCGGTGGGTTCCACCGAGCCCACCAGGCGATGTACCTCGATCAACTCATGGAGCGCGGCAAGGCACTGGACTGGGGTATCTGCGGCGTCGGCGTCATGCCGTTCGACCTCAAGATGAAAGAGGCGTTGCAGTCTCAGGACTGCCTCTACACCCTCGTTGAGAAAGCTCCTGACGGAAGCTGGAAGCCACAGGTCATCGGATCGATCGTGCAGTACCTGTACGCACCCGACGATCCTGATGCCGTCATTGAAAAGATGGCCGATCCTGCGACACGGATCGTTTCGCTCACCATCACCGAGGGGGGATACAACTTCCATCCGGTCACCGGCAAGTTCGACGACACGAATCCCGCTGTCCAGGCTGATCTGGCTCCGGGGGCAGTCCCTGCCACCACGTTCGGCCTGATAACAGAGGCCTTGGTGCGCCGGCGCTCTCGTGGCATCGAGCCCTTCACGGTGATGTCCTGCGACAACATCCAGGGCAACGGACATATGGCGCAGGAGGTCTTCACCGCGTTTGCCCGGCTCCGAGATCCGGAGCTGGGTGAATGGGTGGCCAGCAACGTCCGATTCCCAAACTCCATGGTGGACCGAATCACTCCGGTCACCACAGATGAAGACCGAGCGCAGGTCCGGGAACGCTTCGACATCGAGGACGCGTGGCCGGTGGTGTGTGAGCCGTTCACGCAGTGGGCGCTGGAAGACGACTTCTCGGCTGGGCGTCCGCCGCTGGAGGAGGTCGGCGTGCAGGTGGTGGCCGACGTTGTGCCGTATGAGCTGATGAAGCTGCGGCTGCTGAACGCCAGCCATCAGGCGCTGTGTTATTTCGGATATCTGGCGGGCTATCGGCTGGTGCATGAGGTTGCGCAGGATCCGTTGTTCGCCAACTTCCTGCTGGACTACATGAACACAGAAGCCACCCCCACCCTCGCTCCCGTGCCGGGTATCGATCTAGACGCGTACAAGCAACAGCTGATCGAACGATTCTCCAACGCCGGTGTCCGAGATACCGTCGCCCGGCTTTGCGCCAGGAGTTCGGAGCGCATTCCCACCTGGCTGGTTCCGGTCATCCGGGAGAACGTTGCTGCGGGTCGCGATGTGACATTGTCGGCCGCCGTGGTCGCGAGTTGGGCTCGGTACGCCGAAGGCGTGGACGAGCAGGGCGAGCCGATCGAGATCGTTGATCAGCTGGCCGACACCGTACGGCACCTTGCCGCCCAACAGCAGGAGGATCCGCTGGCCTTCGTCAAGAACCGGGAACTCTTCGGCGATCTGGCCAAGGAGCCGGCGTTCACCGAGCCATACCTCAACGTTCTCGATTCCCTGCACACCAGCGGCGCCCGCGCCACGCTCCAGGCCCTCGCCAGGCGTTCCTCTCCGGTCTGAACACCTGCCACCCATCCTCGCCCGCAACCTACGTGTACGTCGATTCCTGACGGTTTGCTTTGGTTGCAACCTGTGCAGAGCGATCGCAAGCTACGTGCACGTAGGTTGCATCAGGAGAGCGGCAAGCGGTCACTCTCACGTGATTCGCGGCGAATTGCGTGCGAGCGAGAATGGTAGCGGTTAGCGGGGGAATTCGTATCCGACAGGCCACCTGACTACGCCGCAGCCGAAAGGTCTCACTCCGTCCCGGCCGATGTCGTACTACATTTTGCTAACTGTCACGGCGCTCGCCCTCTTCGCCATGTCGATGTTCGTGACCATCCTGGTGCTCAGCTGACTGATCGCTCCTGGATGGGGTCAATGAGGTGCAAACTCGTTGCGCACACGCCGATCCGCAGTGAGGTGAGAACGCTGAGCAGCGCAACGACTGCCATCGACAGCTCGACCAGGCCGAACGTCAAGGCGAGGTTGCCGCTCGGCTGCACCGCAGCGAAGACCGTGCCCGCGAGGCCGACGAAGATGCCGGAGCCGAGAGCGTCGGAAACATTCAGCGAGGAGGCGTTACGACCCTGCTCAGCTGCGGCCGACAAGCTCATCACAGCCAAGGAGGTGCTGGAGGTCGCAAGTCCCATGCCGAGACCGGCGAAGATCCAGCTGACCGCAACCAAGACGTATGGCAGCGTCGGAACGAAGGCGATCAGACCCACGAGCGCCAATCCCAGGGTCACTGACCAGCAGCCCACCGTGATCAGCAGATCACGTCGAATGCGCAGCCACGGTCGTGCCTGCAGCCAGGAGCCGGTGGCCCAACCAACGGCACCGACTGTCAATACGGCGCCCGCTTGGAACAGCGGAACTCCCCGCTGCTCAACGAGCATCAGCGGCACGAAGACCTCACCGCCGAAGAAGGCGCCAGCGAGCAACCCCCGCGTTTGAATGACTTGGGAGATGCCACGAGGGAATCTCAAAAATCCTGGTGGCATGAGCGGCGGCAGCGCTACGAGAAGGCCGGCTAGACCGCCAATCACTAGCACGACGGTGACCCAGGCCGGCTGCTGACCCGCGAGTTGCAGGGTGGCGGCGGCCACGGCAAGGAGCCCGGCAGCCCACAAGGGCGCGGGCTTCTGGTCATCGGGGTCACTTGGCTGGTACGAGCGCATCATGCGGAGGAGGCTGGGTAACGCCATTGCGCCGCCGAAGAGCACCAGTGGAATCACGGCGAAGAACACCCATTGCCAGCTCAAGTTCTGAGTAAGCCACGCCGCGGCCGGCGGGCCGACGAACGACGGCAGCACCCAGGCAGTGGAGAGGTAGGTGAACATCTTGGGCCGCTGTCTACGGCCGAAGGCTAATGCGACACAGACGTAAATTGCGACGCTCATGGCGCCGCTGCCTAGTCCCTGGACAAGCCGGCCCGCGAGCAGTTGGACGAAGTGTTGAGCTGTGCCTGCCACGATCAATCCGGCCAGGAAGATCACCAGACCGCCTAGGAGCGGTTTGGCTGGTCCGATCCGATCGCTGATGCGGCCACACACCACGGTGGCGAACAGCATTCCGATCAAGAACAGGGAAAATACCCAGGCGTAATGCCTCAGGCCGGCCAGGTCGCGGGCTGCCACAGGCATCGCAGTCGCCACTGCGATGGTCTCGAAGGCGATGGCGACGACTGTGGCGCAGAGGCCAATTGTGAGTGCACGTTGGGAGACCCTGGGCCCGGCAGCCTCGGCGTAGTCGCGCGAGGTCTGCTGCGTGGCCATCCCACCAGTTCATCACCCTTTGATCTGAGGCTGCTCGCGCATCGCGCTTGGAATCCGCCGATTTCCAGTGCTCGCAGGCCGAATTTGATGTGAGCTTCCTGTCTAGACTGGCCAACGTGAGTCAGCAACGGAGCCCAGGCGCCCAGACCATCGTCGACGAGCGCACTCAGGAGCGCCCCGACCACCGCCTGGAGGAGGGCGATCATGAGCGCTTCTCCCACTATGTGCCGAAGGAGAAGCTGACTGAAGCCATGGTGATGGGCACCCCCGTGGTCGCACTCTGTGGCAAGGTCTGGGTACCGAGCCGCGACCCCCAGCGGTTCCCGGTGTGCCCGGAGTGCAAGGAGATCTGGGAGTCTCTAAAACCAGGCGGCGACGAGAACTGACAAGTCGACCTCTGCTGCGTTCGACGGCTCGTACCTCTAGTCTGACGCCATGGATTACGAGGTCAACAACGCGCGGACGCTGGTACTCGTCCGACACGGCAAGTCCTCGTGGGATTACGACGTCGATGATCATGAACGGCCATTATCCGGCCGCGGGCGTCGGGACGCTGAGGCACTCGGCCGGTTGCTCAGCCAGCGATCACTGCATCCTGACCTGGTGCTCTGCTCGGATGCGACGCGTACCAAACAGACTTGGGACTACGCCAAGGCAGGCGGTGCCAGCGCGGGCGAGATTGAGTACCTCCGCGACATTTATCACGCCTGGGTGCCAGAGCTAATAGCGATGATCCGCGATGTCCCTGACGAAATCCACACCTTGCTTGTGCTCGGCCATGCACCTGGCATTCCAGACCTCGTCGAGCATCTGTGCGTCCGAACGGATTCGCCGGATTGGACGCAGATGGACAACAAGTTCCCGACCAGTGCACTCGCTGTGGTGAACGTGCCTGGGCCGTGGGCCGAACTCGGGAAGGGTCGCGCGGAACTGGTCAATTTCATCGTGCCGCGTGGCTGACTTTCCCTCATTTCCTGACGCCAGTTTCGATCCCAGCGGCGTGTCTAGCTCTGGTCGTCAAACCAGTGTCACTTTCCTTGAGATCAATGCCTGAACGATCGCGGCAACGACGACCTCCGGGTGCTCTTGGAGCATCTGCCAGGTGAAGCGCAGTACCAGCCAGCCATTCGCGATCAGCGCGTTCTGCCGCCATCGGTCCGATTCAAAGAGATCCTCATCCACCTCGTGCAGTCGGCCATCGATCTCGATGGCGACTTTGAGGTGTGGGAATGCGATGTCGATGTAGTAGACGCGGCCTTCGAGGAATACGGGGAAGTTCGTCTTCCAGCCGGTAAGCCCCGTAGCGCGGAGAATGCGGTGAGCGAGACGCTCTGCGGCCGACCAGGGTTCGCTCCGGGAATCGATGAGCAGCTTGAGTCGCTGCTGGTTGCCGACGCGGTTAGGGGTCAAACGAAGGGCCTGGTACATCCCTTCCAAAGTTGTCGCTCGCGTGCGGAGCGCGATATCGATCGCGTCCGCGCACTCGAACGTGGCAAGGTCGATGGCAGTCAGCGCGGGCGCCGTATACCGCAGGCCCGCACGCTCGACGACAAGCTCGACAGGAATGTGGCGGCGGCTGAAGCTATAGCCCGG
>DATEWO010000040.1:0-3306 GCA_035257925.1 Propionibacteriaceae bacterium
TGTAGTCGATGACCTCGTCGGCACCGATCGAGCGGACAAGATCAACCTTCGCGGTACTGGCCACACCACTGACCGTGGCTCCGAAGGCTTTGGCAAGTTGCACGGCGTAGGTACCGACGCCTCCCGAGGCACCAATGATCAGAACCTTCTGCCCAGCTGCGATGCGCCCGGCGTGCAGGCCCTGGAGGGCGGCGAGCCCAGACACCGCGATGACGGCGGCCTGCTCGAAGCTCAGCCCGGCGGGCTTGCCAACCAGTTTGTCCTCTCGCGCAGCGGCGTATTCGGCGAACGAGCCCCGGGCGATGCCGAACACCTCGTCACCGACCTGGAACCTGGTGACGTCGGCACCGACCGCGGCGACCGTGCCCGCCACGTCCAGCCCAGGGACGTGGTTCTTCGGCCCCCGAAACCCGAGGCCCAGGATCCGCATCAGGTACGGCTCGCCCCTCATCAGATGACATGTGCCCCGGTCCACGCCAGCCGCACGCACCTGCACAAGGACCTCGTTGGCTGCAATGACGGGCTTCTCGATCTCTGATAGACGCAGGCGATCAGCGGAACCGTAGAGGTCTTGAACGATCGCTCGCATCACATCACGCCCCTTACGACACACATATGACCAGAAAGAGTGAGAAATGACCAGATCGAGTGAGCGGCCTGCCCAGAAAGAAAGAGAATTGCCCACTTCTGGTGAGAACCGACAGCGATGTCCGGTGTCAGTAGACCTGGCCAGTCCGAGCGTCGCTGACCTGGGGTTTTGCCAGAAACAGTGACACCGGCAGCGAGGACCTTTGTCAGTCTTTCTGGCAGTTGTTGGGTCTGAGGCCGTTCTCTCGCTCGAAATAGTGGATGTCCTGGACGACGAACCGCACCAGCGGGTCATAAGTGCCCTCCCGGGACAGGTGAGGCAATCGGAGGCGGCGGGCGGCTTCTGCAAAGAACTCCGGTGAGCCGCGCTTGGCCGCAGCGCGCCAGTAGGGGGCGATGAACATCCCGGCCAAAGCGACGGCATCGGGGTAGATGATCGTCTCAGCCGGGGCAGAGACCGGGCTCCACCATGTCACCTTCGGTTCGCATCCAAGCAACTCCAGCCGGGCGTCGAACTGCTCGGTGAAGTAGCCCTTCTCGACCCAGCGTCGAGTGACATAGAGAGAAGCCCAAAGCCGACTCGACCAAAGCTCGTCCATGACGGCGCGCGAGTCTGCGATGCCGTCGCGAAGCAGCCATGACTTCAGGAAGCGGTCGGGTGTCCAAGCAATCGCGTACGCGCTGTTATTCGGACCGCACCATCGCTTGTGGCGCACGCACAGGCGAAAGCAGCGACGGCCATTCGAAGCCGAAGGCGTGAAAACCCCGGAGTTGCTTGCACATCAATACGACGTGCGACGTCAGCTCGACAGAGTGAACTGTGATGGTAAGGGCCGCCATGATCAGCGTCCACTCAAGTGCCACCAGCGTGAACATTCGGGCGGGACGCGGGGCGCTGTCGTGGATCGCGGCGACCAAGATCACCAACATCAAAGACCCGACCACAACAATGACTTCAGCTATTGCTCAGTAGGGGTCTTTGGGACTCTTCACTTTCGACCAGCGGTTTCATGGGTATCGACGCTTCGATGGATGGGCGCGACGGGACGGACGAAGGCGGCTCCATGTCAATTGGCGGCTGGGCGGGCTAGAGCTGCCTAATCGACCTGTTCACTCGATTTGTGGCCTTGCCGATCTCATGAAGCTCAAGTGCAACCGCACGGAGATTGCCACTAGCAACGGCGCGCGAACCCTTGAGGTTGCCGAGGATGATCACGTACTCGAGCGGCTCAAGGGGACCGAAGGGGCCATCAGCTTCTACGCGAACCTTGTACCCGTTGTTGGCGTCCCAGTCGACGGTGGAGTGAGCGGCGCCCAGCACCCACTCCAGCGTCCGGCCAGGTGCCATTGAGGCAATGCCTCGTTCAAGGATTTCGAGAACCGGCTTGATCCAACTGCGACGGCGGCGCAAGATCGAACATCAGCTTCACATTGCGGGCCATGCTCGGCCCCAAGTCTCCAAGGAGCAACACCGGCACCTGCCCGGTCCCATCGTCGCCACCGATGTCGGCCCAGAGCCTCGGCTCAGCGGCAACCTCCGCTAGGTCCCTGTGTAGTTGGGTTTGGTCCTCCACCGCGCGGGCCTGATCCTCGCCGCAACGGCGGCGTCTTTGGCAGCGTGAGTTTGTCGGCCTGAGTAGAACAGGGCGAAGATTGCCACGCCACAGGCAACGAATGAGAAGTAGTCTCCAAGATCGACAGCTTGCGTCTCTCATTCGGGAAACCTTGCTCGCGGCCCCGGCGCGATTCGAACGCGCGACCCACCGCTTAGGAGGCGGTTGCTCTATCCCCTGAGCTACGGGGCCATCGCGTCGAGGGTACCGGTCGGCTTGCCGCCCAGGCCGGTTAGCGCGACGCGTTCGTCCTATGAGCAGGTCGTAAGTAACCGCTGCTCATGGCTTTGGGCTGGTGTGAATCACAGCTGTGGTCTTGAAGCCGCGCCCAGATTTGCGCCAGATCGGATGCCAAATAACGCTTACTGACGACCGACATCGCACACCGTTTCGGCTAGTCAAGAGCGATCTGGGGCTGTGACTAGGGCCTCGATAGAGAATTAGGAAACCTTTGCTCTATCTCCTGAGCTATGGGGGCTGACTTGGGAATACGCAGCCCAGCGTCTTCCCTCACGCCATTAGCCTGCCATGAGAGTGCGCGGCGGCTGCGGATCCAGCCACAGTTCGGTTCGATGCCGTTCGCCGGATCAAGCCATCCCAATCGGTTGCCGACATGATCGGGCACGGCGTGCGAGTTGATCAACGCCTACACCCGCGCCGGCTCGAACAGGTTAAATCAGCGACGAGCTGGGCCCCCTGGGTCGCGGAGGCCCGGCTGTCCACCACGACGAGACGGTCGCGATCGCGGATCACACAAATGTTGATCGTGAGAGGTTCGTAGGCACCGACGAATACATCTCGGGCGACCTCGACCCACTCGACCCTTGACACGATCCGCACCATAAGTCAGCCGCCTTCCCGTCGGGGGTCCACCGAGCGGCGGTCAGCCCACCTGAAAAGCGGCAGGGTGTGCGGTCCGCCGCAACAAGGTGTCCGGCGTGAGCCGATCTCAGCCGTCCGCCGGCAGGATGTTGTGGTTGAGGCAGAAAAGATTGTCCGGGTCGTAGCGGCGTTTCAGTTCGCGGAGCCGGTCCCAGGTTGAGCCCGGGTATGCAGCGCGGACCGTCCCCTCGTCCTCCTCGCCGAGGAACCCGACGTAGCCGCC
>DATEWO010000041.1:0-5555 GCA_035257925.1 Propionibacteriaceae bacterium
GGCTCGGCAACGTCTACCTCGACACGCTCGAGCTGCGATCCAAGGCCATCCCCTGGGCCGAAGACGTCGCCCGCCGCACCGGTTGCGCCGTACGCACCGGCGTGCTACTCCTCGATGACGTGGTGATCATCCATCACGAACCCAGACCGGACGGCAGCCGACAGATGCCCGAGGTGGGCATCGTTATCCCAGCCCACGCAAGCGCCCTGGGCAAAGCCATCCTCGCTTTCGACGACGAGGCCGCATCCCGCACGCTCGCGGCGTCGACGCTGCGGAGCATGACAGGTGAGACCATCACCTCCCCTATTGACCTCAAGCAGCAGCTCGCTGACATCGGTTCCACGGGGCTCGCGCGAGAGCAGGAAGAGGCCGTCCTTGGTGAATGCGCGATCGCCGCGCCGGTCTTCGACGTCTCCGGCGCGCCAATAGGAGCCATCGGGTTAGTGGTGCCCTCCGCAAGCTGGCCCGTCGACCCAGCAACCAGCGACGCTGTTCGCGATGCCGCACGCGCTATCTCAAGAGAACTCGGCGCGATGTCCTGGCCGCCAGCCCGCAGCTAAGCCGTAAAGGATCTCAACCACCAAGCTGCATTCCGCTCAAACCTGGCCCCGCCGAGTGGCGCCGGCCTAGGTGACCTTGCCGACAGCTAATGTCACACGAGCACCGACGGTCGATTGCATGGATGAATCAGCGTGACGATGGTGAACAGCAACGACCTCGCTGGCTGCCGTCCACAGCCGTACGCACAGGCGCGGCCAACGCTTCCTGCGCAACCTCGGGGCGTTCAGGACGAGGCTGCTGAGTGACCAACTGAGTGACTACCGGGTCGACGACCCGCACATTCAGGCACACCTCCACGGACCGAGTCCACGCTCACTCCTCGGCTGGACGACGCACAGACCGTGCTTCGGGACGAAGAAGTCAACAAGCATCCGTCGGCGGCACGGCCCTACCGCTCTAGGTGCTCGGCTAACGGTCGGTGGTCAGTCGCAGTGCTCCGAGCGCTACGCAGCGCGTCGAGCAGCAGTGCCTCGCCGAATCGGAATGACTCTCCACCCAATTGGATGTTCCGGTCTCCGACCAGGACACCGAGAACGTCGCGACCGTCCTCGCGGATGATCGGTGCGCCGCTAAGACCGGGTGGACTCAACATGTCCAGGTGCATGGCAGGACGCGCCTTCAGGTTGGGTACGACCTGGGTGACGTAGCCGCGCAGAAACACTGGGCTGAACGTCACGGACTTGTAGTCGCTGAAGGTCTGGTCCGGGACCACTATCGAGAACGGGTAGCCGTATGTCTCCACCCGCTCACCCCACGCCGCGGATTCCGTTGCCAGCGTGAGGGCTTGCCCAGGGGTCCAATCGATCCTTCCAAGCGCCAGGTCGGCGCCGTTTCGTCACGGCCGAGATCGTCGATCGAGCAGAACTCGTACGGCGCCGAGATGTCGTCCCGGCGGACCGCGACCCCGTAGGCCTCGTCGGGCCCAGCTGGCCGCGCGACGCAGTGCCAGCAGGTAACGACGGTGCCCTCTCCGAAGGTGAATGCCGTGCCCGCCTCGGCAATGGTGTGCGAGCCGGCCGAGTCCGTCCTGTACCTGAGGATGGGCAGGATGTGGTGCTCCGTCAGCGTGGTCTCGTCCTGGGCATGACTCGGCGGGAAGTTACCAACCATGCAACGAACCTAAGGGCAGAGCCGTCGACCACCGGGCCGAGGTTCGCACGAAGACTCCTACCGAGCCGTAGATCAGCGTCCAGAGTTAGCGATGCCGTGTCCCCAAGATGTCCCCGCAGACCCCGATGTAGCCATACAGCGTCATCGCCAGCCGGGGAGCCGCACGTGGCATCCAACGGTGGCCGCTATCAGCCGTAACCCATCAGACTCCCTCGTAATGCGTCGCTCACTTGAGAGACCCAGGGCCCGCCAAACTCTGGGGTGAGTGATCAACTGAGTGACCGGGGACCCGACGGCGGGACTCGCCGGTGCACGTCCACACACTGCGCCGACGCTCGGCCGCATCGCCATCGACGCGTTCGACCTGTGAAGTGCCCCGTAGAGTCGCCTTCTGGGCGCGGTCAAATACGGGTGGCGTTCGCAAGCTGGGAGCGTGGCCTGGTGCGCTACATGATCGACGAGCCGACAGCAACGCTGACAGCAACCCGATCGACCATCAGTCCGTCCACCAAGATCATCACGCACGATTCAACGCCTGACAGGGACCACTGTGGACCATCGCGGACCCTTCGGATGGACCTACGGATCAGAAGGTTGGGGGTTCGAATCCCTCCGGGTGCGCCACTCTAAAACTGACGGAGGTTGTTGACAGTCGGGTCTCCTGGCTCTAGGAGATCGGCATGACTGAAGCAGAACTGGAACGCCGGGCCCGTCGGCGGCTGGCGGTGCTGCGCCACGTGGAGGAAGTCTCTGGCAATGTGGCGGCCACGTGCCGCTACTACGGGATCAGCCGGCAGTGCTACTACGGCTGGTTGCGGCGCTATGAGGCCGACGGCTTGGATGGTTTGAAGGATCGCTCGCAGCGGCCGCACCGCTCACCGCGGGCCACCCAGGCCGAAGTGGTGGAGAAGATCATCTGGCTGCGCCGGCACTACCACTTCGGGCCGGCCCAAGATCGCCATGTACCTGGCCTGCTACCACGACGTCACGATCAGTACCTCTGGATGCGGCAGAGATGTGATTCTCGATTGTGCGAAATCACGGAAGCCGCTGGCTGCTGGGAAGCGGTGAGCGGCGGCGCTCGGAGGTCTACGTCGAGGGCACTATCACGGCTCAAAGCTGAGATACGCCACCTGCGGCGTCGACGGCCTCAGTCCCGGAAGTTTCACTCTCGTCCATTCCGTGCCATACCGGGCGGAGGGGCGCTTGTTCGTCAACCAGACGACCTGGGTACCCATGGCGATCATCCTCTGAACCGACTCTACGTCCCTCGGGTGGTTGGTACACCGCAAGGCGTAAGCAAGGTTCTGGTTCCATCCTCCCTGGCCGAGGATGTGACAGGGTGGATGCACACCGAGTTTCCTGAGCTTGCGGGCTTCGGCTAGCGTCCGGTTGTTACCCATCGTGAAGGCAGGCTTGACCTGGGTCTGGATGACGGTCAGCTGGATGGCGGTGTGTGCGATGAGCAGCGCCCCCAGCAGGCAGCCGGCAACAATCCGCCAGGCTCGCCTGCGAACAAGTTGGAGCAGATACAAGGCGCCCGACGCCGCAGGCAGGCAGAGCAGGGCGTAGGCGGGTATGAGGAATCTCGGCGCCACCAGCTGCACGGTGAAGAGGTACTGCGCGGCGATCGCCAGACCAGCGGCGACTGGGACCAGCTCGATGGCCAGACGCCTTCGCCGCCAGCCGCCCACAACACCGGCGACGACCAACGCGCCGAGGGCAATCCACCACAGCTGATAGAGAACCGACGAATCGGCGCGGCACGGGGCGGCACAGAGGATCTGCCCACCGAGGACTTCAGCATGAGCTGGGGCCGAGAGATAGAACCTTCCGCCACTCCCGTCCTGAGCCTGCGCCGCGTGCATCCGGGCCAACAGGCCGCCGAAACGCGTTTCGGCTTCGATCACCCACTGCGCGGCCCCAGCGGCAGCCCCAACCAGCAATCCAGCCCCTGCCACCAATCGGCGGCGAGTCGATGGGCCCACACATAGCGCACTGATGCCCAGGGCAAGTCCAATGTATGCAGCGTCCGGCACGCGTATCAGGGCAACCAGCCCCAGCGCCACCGACGCGACCATCAGATGGCGCGCTCGGCCCTCATTCAGGAACAAGAGTAGATAACCACAAGAAGCCAGTGCCGTGACCGCCACCCACTCGTTGGGCATGACCTCGAAGCTGTAGTAGATCACCGACCAGATGCTGGAGAACAACAGCGCCGCTAACGGCGTTACGAACCCTTTCTGCAGCCGCAACCAAGGTCGGAAGGCCACGAACAACGCGACTCCAGACAAGGCCGCCGTCCATAATCGAACGGCCGTCACCGATGGGGTCAACAGTGTGACAGGAGCGGCGACCAGCGTCATGCCGCGGGACCGAGGCGGCGAAAAACCGCCGGGGGGGACAAACGAGTTAATCTGGCTCAAGTAGACGGTCTCGTCCACGCCGAACCACCAGTGCGGGCTCAAAAGCAACAGCGGCGCAACAGCGTGCACAACCGCAACGGCGATGAGCCAGGTGACAGGACGTCGCCACCACTGGGTTGAGCTCGCACCCGTTCTCAGAGCGGTAGTGCTCTCCGAAGGTGATATTGAATCCGACTCTTGTAGGGCGCCATCGCGGAACGATCGAGTTTTTACGGCCGCTGACGGATCAGGCACCCACGCGACTGTACGTGGGCTGCTAGTCGGTTGCAACGGCCCATGGCAGGGTCAATACGGCAGCGAACGCATCTGCGACAGCACCGCAGTGATGACGCTTCGTCTCGGGTGCGGGAGCGGCTGGAACAGCCGCGATGAACAGCCAGAGGGGCGCTCAGCCATGCGCGCCACGAGGCGGGGCGTAGCGCCGACCCACGTCATAGGTCTTCAGCCCCGTTGCCGATTACGGCCTGGTCCGACAGGGCCGCCCGGGTTGCATGCTCGGCCCAGCCGCACTGCCGGGCCGCACGTGCCGCAGCAGTCAAGCTTCGGAACTCCGCAGTGCTTCAGCAAGCCAAGTTGTCTCACCTTGCTGTCACAGGCGGGTTGCTTGCTCGAGCCCGGATTCGACCGACGAGGGTAAGGCCCACTACGGCGAGGGCGATCATGACCGGTACGACGCCGAGGGCGACCTTAAGCGATGTCGCGTCCGCCAGTGTCCCGACGGTGAGCGGCGCGAGCACCACTGCGAACGAAGACATTGCGACCACTCGGCCGCTGGCCAGGGCCGACTGCCCGGGGGCGAGCTCGACAGCTAGCGATACCCCCATGGGGTACAGGTTGCCGAGCCCGATCCCCAACAGCGCCAGCCCGGCCAGCGCTGGCACCGGCGCGGTCGATGGCCACAAGACCGCGAACCCAGCCGCCGTGACACCGAGCGCAAATGCGAGAAGCCGCGCCGGACCGTACCGGCGCGCCAACCGGCTGCCCAGGATGCGCCCGACCAGTACGCCACCGAAGTAGCCGCCCATCGTCGCGACCGCGGTATCGCTGGACACCCCAGCGGCGTCCTCCACGAACGTCGCACCCCAGGCGGTGACACACCACTCGGCCGCGGTTGTGCAGAACAGCACCGCAGCCGCAACCCAGAACCCGATCGGGAGTCGGCCTCCCGCGACCTGCGATGGCGGCGGCGCATCGATCGCGACGCTGCGGCTGTTCCACCACGCCACGAGGGGCATGATCAGGGAGGCCAGCAGCGCGACCCGCCAGCCCACCTGCAGCGCCGCGGTCAGGGTGAGCACCCCGATCAGCCCGAGGTAGGCGATGCTGGCGGCGACGTTCTCCTCGGCAAGCGCGATCGTGCGGAGCTCGCCGTGGTGGTCGGCCAGCACAGCCTGGACTGTCCCCAGCACCAGCCCGCCGCCGACGCCCATCATGAGCACCGAGGCGACGGTGGCCGCC